>NZ_JADYXC010000040.1:0-15782 GCF_015864505.1 Pseudoalteromonas sp. SWYJ118
CTGTATTTATATTTATTCCAAAACATTAACCGCGGGGTTGAAAATGTATCTGCATCGCCGTACACCTCTTCGCGTATTTCGAGTGGCCACTCTGGATGATTTTTGTGCTCTTTAGCCCATGGGTATTTAGCAACATCAACCTCTACTTGTGGTGAACTTTGCGATGAGGGCTCTGAGCAACCAGTTAAAAACACAATTAAACTAAAAATCAATGTAAAAACACACAGCCTCTTTGGCAAAAACATTTAAATATCCTTTTTAAAAACTCAATAAAAAAGCCCAAGTTAATGGGCTTTTTTATATGTTGTGGCTAATCACTTATTTTACGTACATTTATTGCCTCTATACGCGCTTCGTCTAAGCTTTTTGCATGTGTTTCAAACCACTCTTTAACTTCATCAACAGTCATGTCATTCGAACTATAAAAGTCTTTTTGATAATCACTCAAGTGGGGCTCGAGTTTGTTATAGCGTTTACTCTTCATTGCTTTAGACCATGGCGCGTTACTGGTTACCGATTTCGGTAACTCCACCTCTAGGCCAAAGCCGTGACTGTATGTATCGTCTAATAACAAACCATCAACAGTACTAAAGTCGGCAACCCTTATACCTGAATTACCAGCCGTTCTAAATTTTTTAAAACATAGTTTAGGTGATTCATCAACAGAGCCATTAGCGTTTATATCCACGTTACCAAAAGGGCGAATACCTTTTATTTTATTGCCTTTAGGGGTTGTATAGTCAAGTTTAAAACGCGCTACATATAAATGTTTTTTCTCAGTTTGGCCTTGCTTGTCTAACTCAGCTTTTTTGTTATGCCAATTAAATAGCGAGAGTACCTCTGAAGAATCGTCTTTTAAAAATGAAATAAAATCGCGAAGTTGAAATTGCTCTTTAACTTTACGTCGTCTTGTCAGCTTATAGTGGTTATCACGTATTTTGCCTCTGTTAAAACCACCTGTTAAAGAACGCTCAATTTCACCAACATTAATTAAATTACTGGGATAAGTAGGCCCTTGCAACTCACTGTCTTTGAGCCAACCCGACGAAATACCCGCCATACTCAAAGAGCAAGGAATAGTATTCGGGTTTAGGTTAATCAGATCTTTGCTGTAATTATCTTCAAGTAACTTATCAGCGGTTACCACGACAAACACTTCTATTTCAGTATCCCAATCATATTTTTCAATTTTAAGGCCATTACCATGGCGAGTGATTGTAAGGTCGTTTTCTATTTCACTTAAACGAAGCTCTTTTTGATAAAGAGTTGTATTAATAGTTTTTTTGTAAGGTCCCTCTAAATACTCATTGTTTAAATTCGCTAATGAGATAAACGGCGCGCCTTCGCCCCCAATTCTAATTGCCATAGTAACGGTTTTCTCACCATCAAATAACTCAGGGTAGGCAAAGCTTGAATCATAGCTTGTTAGGTAGTCTTTAATTAACAGCGAGCTGTGTTTTTCTTTATCAACACTTACTAAAAAGTCGTCTTCAATAAAACTAAATACCCCATCAAACTCAACGGGGCCTTGTGAAGGTGTTTGTTTAAGCGGTAAATCTTCACTCTTAGTGCCAGCCACTTGGCACGTGATTCTATAGCGCATATTATTTAGACGACCAGAGTCAGCATAATCATCTGCGCTATTAATCCCGGGTAATAAAAAAGCTCCTTGGTGTGCGGTTGGCTTTATACCTAAATACGTTTTAGGCCCAAGTTGATAAAATGGCTGAAATACACACCCAACCATGCCTATATAACGCGACTCATCAAAACCGTCTTGATTTATAAACAGCTCATCTTTGGTCAACGCACGTGCAAGCTCTGAATACTTAATGCTGGTCACATCCCAGCCATCTATACGCTCCACTTCAAATGTGAGTGGTGCTATATGAGCCATCGTTTCATCAAACACCACCAGCACTCTAACCGGAGTAAATGGGGTAATTGATTCATCACCTAAATCACTCATTAAATGCCATTTTTTAGTATTCACATCTTGGTAATACATCACACTACAATGATAATTTGCTTCACCGTATTGCATCATTAACGGGTCAAAAGTATCAATAAAGTTGTCAAGCTCATTGGTGCCTAAAGTATGAATCGGAAAATACTTTTGATACTGTGTTTGTAAGTAACCTTGTAAGGAAGACACTGGCGCTTTAGACATCATATAAAACCCAAGCGCAGGGGTAATTATACCTGCCCATGCACCTACCCAAAGTGCAGTTGATCTTTTATCATCTATTACTTGAACATGGTTGTCGTATAATACTTTACGGTCACTCGCGGCGGTTAATTTAAAGTCTTGATTTACACCATAAGTTAATTGGTATTCCCGCTCAGCGGCACCAGAGCTTTTCATTTTATTTACGTTTTCAACTAAGTTAACCCAAAACGTATCCATTTTTATTACCGCGTTATCTATTAGTGGATATGCCCACTCATCGCCGAGTAAAAAGTTTTCAATATACGCCTGAATCTCTAATTTTTTTGCATTGTTAATGTAATCGTCTTTGGTGCTTGCATACACTTGTGCTCTTAGCAGTAAACCAACCAACCCCGCGATGGCTTCGGCTCGCACTCTGTATTGCGCCGCCCATAAAGTGCTATTAGCAATGGTATGGTTACTGTTCATCTCTGTTACTAAATCACGCATTAATGCTTGATTGGCGCTGCTTCTTTCGCTTTGCTGTTTTTGCCTATCATCAACTGCTAAATATTGTTTGCATATATTATCTGTCATTACTTCATCAGCTAAGGCAGCAACGCCGCGAATAACAATAGGCGCTCCGTCTACCACCACTTTAAAAAAACCAATTGAACGTGCTGCAAGCGCGGTATGAGGTATTACACTTAATACTGCAAGCGCAGTGTCAAGTGCGGCCATTAATGCTTTGTCGCCCTCTTTTGAGCGTGCGATTTTTTTCTCAACACTTAAGCTACGGTAACGTTCTAAATTATTCAGCCCCTCACGAGAGGCACTTACAGCAAGGCTACTTACAATATAAGCCTTAAGGTTTACCCGCCGGTTGATTTTGCGCTGGGCTTCTGAGTCGTTATCAACCAAGTTCTCAAGCATGCCGTACCCATATACCCGCATGCGAGATTCAACTTGGTTAGAATCCATACCGCGGCTAATCATCTGCTCAGCTAAAATAGCTTTAACAGCCTCAGCGCGCCTTAAAGACAGTTTTTTATTATATTCAACGCCGCCTATATCACAGGTATACCCTGAAATATCAACCATTGCATTAGGGTTTGCGAGCAGCCCTTCAACAATAATTTGGCTACGCGATATTATTTCATTTTGGTACTGCTCACTCACAACATCACTATCAAGTTCAAACTGGCTTTGAATAACTACATCGTGGCTTACTTCGCGCTCGCTTAAACGGGCAAAATAATCATCAGCTACTCTTTTATAATGATTAACACTGGTGTTTAAGGTGTTTTCCGCTTCACCAAAATACGATATGGTCGCCTCACTAAACGCGCTAATACTTACAGCTAAATTAACGGTATTAATAGACTTATCTAATACGTTGAGTACGCTTGCAGGCACTCCTAACGCACTACCTAAGGTATTATTGAATTGCCGTTCCTGATTATCAGTTAAACTATTGTTGGCTAAACTAAAAGGCAAGAATCTTTCCCTTAATGCATCGCTTGTTGTCACGCCATTGGGGTTAGTTAGTGCCTCCCTCACTTTACCCCAGGCATCAACACCGCTATCAAGTGCAAAGGTAGCATCAAGCATTGCTGATACTGCAGGGTCTTGGTTAGATTGAAAGTGGGTATGCAGCGTTTTAGCAATTAACTTGGCAAATTTCCCTCGGTTATCATGGTGTACGCCATCGGCATCTACATATTGCTGCATGTCGGCAACTAAAAAGCCCGCAGCAAGGCTGGCGCGGGTTTTAGTTAATTCCCAGTTTGTACAGTAATCCAAAAAGCCACTGGCTATTGCCGTGGGTTTGCTATTCGGCATTTTGGCATCGGGTGCGCCATATTCAGGCAAGCCTTTTTTTGGCTCATTAGGGTCAAAAGCAGCAGGAGCAGAGGCCGTGTTTTTTGCAAAATTAATTAAGTGGGTGTAATAACTCGGAAACTGCTTAATCAGCGACTCTTCAACTGAAATTGGGTCGCAGTTAATAATATCAAACTCGCCCGCTTCATTTTGAATATCAAAATGCAACATTTCACTGAGTTCGTAATAAGGAGTGCCATGTTCATCATAGCTAAGAGCGTTATGGCTCCAACGGTGACCTTGTTGACCTAAAGCGTCATCATTCAATTTAATTCGTATTTTGTATAAGCCTGCACTCAGCTTTTTATCATTATTATTTATAACCGCACTATAAACTTTACTTTCTTCTCTCTTGGCTTTTGCTATATCAAAAAAACCTTCAATGGCCCTTTCAGTACCTTTTATTATTTCAACATTACCAACGCCGGCTGCCAACGGAATAGAGCGATTTACACTGAGCAACAGCGCCCGTGTTTTGGGCATAACATAACCATAAATATGGTTTACCTTGCTCTTAATAATGTGTTCGTTATACCAGTCGCTGTAGGTTTTATCTTTACTATTAGTGTCGGGACGTTGCAAATCTTCAACTGCAATTTTTTTGTAGTTCAGGATATTAGTCTTGCCCTTATAGCTTCCTAGTTCAGTTTTAAATGCCTCAAACCACTTATCACCTTGGCTTGCCGCTAACAAGCTTATCGCATCAACCGGCGGCACAATAATAGGTCGGTTTTTATGGGCATGAAACGGTGTCCGTGTTGTTAACTGCTTACCATCAACTGCTTCTAACACCGCACCTTCATCACTGCTTAACAGTATTGGTGCAGCTCCATCGCTATCAGCCACCACCACACGGTTAAACAACGGGGTGAGCTTGCTGATTGGCTCGCCTCTATTAACATAACCTGTGAGTAAATACGCTTTAGGAAAACTAGATTGCCCTGTATTCAATTGCTCTGCCATTGTTCATCCTTGATATTAAACACGCCATAAATAAATATTCCGGTCATGCCCCAAATATTACTTTCTTTAATCGGTATCTCTTTTGTTTGCCTGGTCACTAAATCTAACTCAATAAAGTAATAATTATTAAACGCCCAACCATTCCCAAGAAGCTCAGTAGACTTTCTTTTAGATTTTGTTAACACTTTATTTTTTTTATCTGAGAAAAAGTAAGTATCTGCTTTTCTTGGTAATATAATGCGTTTGCTGGGGTCTGATAAATTAATCCAATAATTTTGCGCGGCCCCAAGTCCTTCTGATACAAAATAAATATAATCACCGAAGGGGGATACTTCTAAATACTTCATAGTAAAATGGTTGTTATAGCCTAAATCAACCTTTTCTATCACGTCGCCATTAAAGTCATGTAACCAGTATTTATTTTTTTTATCAGCTAAAAAGGTTTTACCATCTGGTAATAAAAACAAGCCATTAGAGTAAATAATTGACCGCTCAGTAAGTGTTTTAGTGGGTACATGGTAGTTATAATGTTTACCACTGGCGTAAAAAATCACATTTTCACTGTCTTTAGTCCAGTTAAAATGGGCATAGCCATAGCCTTTACTCATAAAAATAAACTGTTGGGTTTTGGTATCCCAAAGCTCACGGGTAAAACCGTGCTCTGTTGTATCCATGGATAAGGCAATGTAGCGGTTATCCGGCGAGCGCTCAGGTTTATGTAGCCCAACCATCCATTTATCATTAAATGCAGTTTCGGGAATAATACGGCGCCTATCAGAGAGGTCCATACGTGCAGAAAATAATGTAGTTTGCCCCGTCCACTCTATGTCGGCTTTAAATAAAATACGCGGGGTTGAAAACGTTTCTTTATCGCCATACACCTCATTGCGCACCTCTTTAGGCCACTCAGGGTGATAACTATGACGATACGCCAATTTGTCTTTACTAAATCGGCTTGGTTGCTCTTCAACAACTTGTTTTGTAGGTGGATTAGGCTCCTCACCACAGCCAGTTAATAGCAATGTAGTAATACTTAGCAATATCATTGCGCTGCTACGCACGCTTTTACTAAACGCTTTTATATTTTTTATGTTGTGTAAAAGCGGTTTAAATCGGGTTTTATTTCGTGGGATTAATGACATTGGCAGTCCTTGATTGTACGGTATAAATTGGTCCTAGAGGCAGCATTGCTAAGCTTGAGTGGGGTAGTTTTATGGGCATGAAACGGTGTGCGTGTTGTCAACAGCTTACCATCAACAGCCTCAAGTACCGCACCTTTATCACTGCTTAATAGTATTGGTGCAGCTCCATCGCTATCAGCCACCACCACACGGTTAAACAACGGGGTGAGCTTGCTGATTGGCTCGCCTCTATTAACATAACCCGTGAGTAAATACGCTTTAGGGAAGCTACATTGCCCAGTATAAAATTGCTCTGTCATTGTTCATCCTTGATATTAAACACGCCATAAATATATATAGTTCCCATACCCCATATATTACTTTCTTTAAGTCGCATTTCTCGTGTTTGCTGAGTATTTAAATCAAACTCAACCAATAATTCATCTTGATAATATTGACCATTACCCATAAGTTCCCTTGATTCTATTAACCAAAATGTTATTGCTTTATTTTTTTTATCCGAGAAAATATACGAGCTTATACTTCGTGATGTAATACGTTTACTGGGGTCTGATAAATTAATAAAGTAATGTGTACTCCCTGATTTAAAATAAATATAATCGCCGAAAGGGGATACTTCTAAACCCTGCATAGTAGAATGGTTATTAATACCTAAATTGACCTTCTCCAACACGCCGCCATTAAAATCATGCAACCAATACTCATTTTTTTTATATGCTAAAAAAGTTTTACCATCTGGTAATAAATATAAGCCATTGGAGTTAATAATTGGCCGCTCTCTGAGCTTTTTAGTGGGTACATGGTAATTATAATGCTTACCATTGCTGTAAAAAAGCACGTTTTCACTGTCGTTAGTCCAATTAAAATGGATAGCGCCATGGCCTTCGCTCATTAAAATAAACTGTTGGGTTTTGGTATCCCAGAGCTGACGTGTGTGGCCAACCTCAGGGACATACATCAACATTGCGATATATCGATTATCAGGAGAGCGCTCAAGTTTATGGCCGTCGATCATTTTCTTACCCGAAAATGCACTTTCTGGAATGATCCGGCGCCTATCAGAGCCATCCATACGTGCAGAAAATAATGTAGTTTGCCCTATCCACTCTATCTCAGCACTAAATAAAATACGCGGGGTTGAAAATGTTTCTTTATCGCCATACACCTCATTACGCACCTCTTTTGGCCACTCCGGATGGTATGTATGGCGATACGCTATTTTATCTTTACTAAAGTTAGATTCACCGCCACACGCAGTTAAAAACAATGTAGTAATACTTAGTAATATCATAGCGCTGCTTCGCGCGCTTTTACTAAACGCCTTTATATTCGTTATGCTGTGTAAAAGCGGTTTAAATCGGGCTGTGTTTTCTGAGATTAATGACATGGGTAATCCTAGTATGTGCGGTGTGAATTCATTAATAGCTTTATCTTATAAACCTATATTATTTATAAATTCACTCATCATCTATATTAATGCTTGGCATTAATTCTGCTTGAGGTGTTTGACCACTCAACTGTGTATAAGGCACTCGTTCGAAGATATAAAAAGGCTCAGCCCCGTCATCTGGATCTTGTATTAAATTAAAAGTACCTTCTGTAGGGATTTTTCTAAATGTTAGACGAACCCAGTCGGTATTTACAATACGTCGATCACCAACAAGGCACTCTTGACGCCAACAGCTTTCTACATGTTCCAAAATAATTTTTTCATTAAGCGGGTTTATAGGCTTGCTCGACGATTTGCTTAAATTTAACTGGTATTCAAAGGTGATTTTTGGCTCTGTAATATACTTTTTATTTATATTATTTATCTGCATGGGCGAACACTGTGAAATACTCATTTTAGCTCCCAAATACTTGCTGTAATTTTGCTTTGGTTTTAGCCCCTGCAATTCCATCTACTTCAAGATCATGCTCGTATTGAAAATCCCTCACTCCCGCTTTGGTTTTTGAGCCGTTAATTCCATCAACTGTACCGCAGTCAAAGCCTAATAAATTACAGCGAGCTTGCACACCTGAAAGTGTATCGATGGGATCTAAATGACCCACTTGTGCAGTAAAACTTTCGCTAGGTGAACTTTGATCTTCCTTGAGGTATAAATCAACCTGCCCAGTGAGTGAATCGTTATCGTTTAACTCAACTTCTATTAAACCATCGCTAGGTAATACAGTGTCTATTGTTTGACTGCCAATAGTAATTACGATGCGCTTACCCGTAATATCGTCGCCATCTTCATGAATAATTTGCAGGCGAAAATACTCTTTTTCGTTTTGTACAACAAAGCTATTAATGCTGTTGGTGCGCAGTGGTATAAACTTTTCTTTTTTTGGCGGAATAGTAATTTTATCGCCCGGGTAAATTAAGTTTGGGTCTGGGCGTAAGGCTTTAAACTCTGCGTTGCTTGGGTGGTTGTAAAGCGCTTTAGATGTTTGGTAGCCGTATTGCTTAGCTATGCGCAATAGCGTTTCACCTTGGGCTACGGTGTGTTGTTGGGTCATTGTGTATCCTTAAACTTTGCCTACAGACCAATCTTCGCTGTCGAGTTCAAAAAAGCTGACTTTAGCGTTTTCAAAGTCGGGGCCTGATACGTTGGCATAACCGTTTTGATCAAGCTGCCCGGTAATAATGTGGCCGTTGCGTAGCCGTATTTTGTAGCCCATGTTGGCTTGTGGTTCGCCAGCTTCGTCGAGTAGTTCTATTTCGTAGGCTAAAGTGGGTTGTTCAACAGTAAATGTGGTGGTGTCGGTTGCGCCACTGGCCGTTACCGTAACATTATAAAGACCCGGTTTTACCTCAGCGTAGTGCTGCCAAAACGAGACTTCGTCTGGGCGTTTTTTTTCTAGTTGTAGTGTTATTTGACCACTTGTTGGCCCTTGCCACTGAATAACTACACTGCGACTGTTACTGCATGAGCCTTCTATATTAAGTTTCCAACCACTGGGTACTGTTAAGCTTGTGCCTGCTTTAGCAGGTTTTCGCTCGCTATAGCCTAAGTTGTAATCGTAAATTAAATTGGCATTTTTATAGCCGGTATATTGCTGTGCTAATTGATCTACGGTTTCGGCGGCGCTAAGTACGTGGGTTGTAAAATTTTGCCTAACAGTGTGAGACGCTTTTAGTAGCATTGTGCTGTTTAGCTCTGGCTTATAAATGCGTACAGCGGGCGCATGTTGTTGTATAGGTTGCACCGCTTTTTTAGGTTTTTGATTATAACTTTGCTGATTTATAAATTGCGGACTATTTTGCGCAGCTGATTGGCTGTTTATAAATGCAGAAGTGCTTGGCGTCATTACTGTGTTATTTATAAAAGTATTGTTTTGCAACGCTGTTTGCGATGATGTAACTGAACCATTATTAACCGCGCCCGAGTACTTTGTTGGTGCTTGAGTTTGTTTTGGGTAAACAGCTAGGCGTGTACTAGCTTGCTTAAACAGAGAATATGGTACCTTTTTCCACTCTTTGTCTTTAGCCCAATATTGGCACCGAGTGTCGTCGCGTAATCGCGCAGCTTGGTGTTTATCTAGCGCACCAAACAGGTTGTCTTGCAGTTGCCTTTGCAACACTTTAGGAAGTTTGCAAAGCTGAGCACGACTTAAATAAGAGAATGTAACCACAGGCTCTGAATTTTCAGGCTCATTATGTGGTTGTTCAAATAGTGGGGGGTAATTTAAGTTCACCGGATCCTTGGTGAGCATTTGCATCCTCGCTTTCTCTTAATAAGAGACTTATTTATTATTTAGTTACGGCTAAAAGGTATGCCGTTATTATAGTGCGTTAATATAAAGAAATAGGCACAAAAAATCTACAATGAATTTTTAAATTTGCTAACTTTGTTCAGTGTTTTCTCTTACGTAATGTCCGGCTCCACGAGTAATATAACGCAGCTGCCAAATAACGCGCTCAATCAATTCGTCGCGTTGCAATCCTTCTATATCGAGCGCCTCTGCACCCGCATTAAATACGAGCGTTACCATAGATTCCGCCTGAATATAGGCATGCATAGCATTACATTTAGTTTCGCTTTCTAAATAATGAGCCAGCTCTAAAATAAAATGTTTTACCTCGCGGGCTACAGCGGCTCTAAATGCTTTAGAAGTCCCTGAGCGTTCTCGCAGCAACAACCTAAATTGGTTACTTGAGTTATCAATAAACTCCATAAAAGTAACCACTGAGGTATTTATAACACTGCCGCCATCGTTTGCTATTCGTCTACGTGCTTGACGCATAAGTTGGCGAAGGGTTAAACCTGCTTCGTCTACCATGGTTAAACCTAGCTCATCCATGTCTTTAAAATGACGATAAAAAGAAGTCGGGGCAATACCGGCTTCTCGTGCTACTTCGCGTAAACTTAAATTCGAAAAACTATGATCAGCACTCAGCTGATTAAATGCCGCTTGAATTAACGCCTGTCGTGTTTTTTGTTTCTGTTGCGCTCTAACACCCGACATCAACAGCTCCCTGAATTATTTTATATGAATATTTAGTGATATTAGCTCAATTGTACAGTCTAATACTTGACGACGAGAGTTTGAAATACTATTTTAGCTTACAGTTGTACGCTGAGATTGAGAATTATGAATAAACCACCGATTATTTGGACAAACGTCCTATTTTTTAGCCTAACCTTTTTGGCGGCTGCCACACTTGTACCTTGGTACGCCATTAGCTACGGATTTACCAGCGCGCATTGGATTGCTTTTGTTGGCTGCATGTTTTATGCAGGCTTATCAATTACTGCTGGCTACCATCGATTATGGGCACATAAAACCTATAACGCACACCCTGCTGTTGAATTTATTTTTGCGCTTGGCGGTGCTTTTGCACTACAAAACAGTGCTTTGCATTGGAGTAGCGATCACCGTATACATCACGGTCAAGTTGACGACCCAATAAAAGACCCTTACGCGGCTACCAATGGTTTTTGGTATAGCCATATCGGCTGGATGTTACGTGACTACCAAGGCGATAGCTACAACGACTATAGTAATTGTCGTGATTTACAACGAAATAAAGTCGTTATGTGGCAACATAAGCACTACTTAAAACTAGCTATTGCTATGAACGTAGGTTTGCCTCTTGCACTTGGTTTATTAGTTGGTGATGTGTGGGGTATGTTAATTCTTGCAGGTTTACTACGCTTAGTACTAAGCCAACACTTTACCTTTTTTATAAATTCGGTTGCACATATTTGGGGCTCTCGCCCATACACCGAAAAAAATACGGCACGCGATAACGGCTTTTTAGCGTTATTTACATACGGTGAGGGGTATCACAACTTCCACCATATTTTTGCAAGCGACTACCGTAACGGTATTAAATGGTTTCATTACGATCCAACAAAATGGATGATCCGCTCTTTAGCCGCTGTTGGTTTAGCCAATAAACTAAAGCGTACACCTGTTGAACGTATCGAAAAAGCAAAGGCCGAAACGCTAATGAGCAAAACGCAAACGCGTCTTGCAAAATTGCCTTTAGCACAAGATAAGATTACATTATTACAACAAGAGTACGATTTACTGCTGAAAAAACTGCAAAATTATTGTTCACTACAAAAACAAGTGTTAGAAGTTAAAAAAAATAACATGGCAAAGCAGTGTGAACGCTCAGCATTAATGGCACAATACCATGAGTTGGAAGCCGCCTGGGAAAATCAAAAACAGGCATGGCTAGCACTTAATGCGAGGTTATTAAAAGCCTCTTTTAATTAATTTAGGAGTGGCTGTGGCCAAACAACCAGAACAAAAAAAAGTACCCGTGACATACCAATATGATGCAATAATTATTGGCACGGGTCCTGGCGGTGAAGGTACCGCCATGAACCTTTCAAAAAACGACAAAAAAGTAGCGGTTATTGAACGCCAAGAATCAGTTGGTGGCGGTTGTGTACATTGGGGAACAATTCCTTCAAAAGCGCTTCGCCACTCTGTTAGCCGCTATATTGAATACAAAGCAAATCCGTTATTTAATGTTGGTGAGCGCCCTAGCCGCTTAACATTTCCTGATATTTTACGTCACGCAAGTTCTGTTATTTCTAAGCAATCTAATTTACGTAGTAGCTTTTACGATCGTAACCGCATTCATATGTTTCAAGGTGATGCGAGCTTTGTAGATAAGCACACAATTGAAGTAAAAAGAAATGATGGTTCAACTGAGCGACTGACTGCTAAAACGATTGTTATAGCAACCGGCTCACGCCCTTATCGCCCACCAGAGGTAGATTTTACGCATTCTCGTATTTACGAAAGCGACACTATTTTAGGTCTTAAACACGACCCTCACCGCGTACTTATATACGGCGCTGGTGTAATTGGTTGTGAGTACGCTTCTATATTTAAAGGTTTAGGCGCTAAAGTTGATTTAGTTAATACACGCGACCGACTACTTGCTTTTATGGATGCTGAAATATCTGACGCGCTTAGCTATCACTTTTGGAACAGCGGTATTGTTATTCGTCATAACGAAGAGTTTGACCGAATAGAGACCCGTGACGACTGCGTTATTATGCATTTAAAATCAGGCAAACGCGTAAAAGCTGACTGTATTTTATTTGCTAATGGCCGTACTGGTAACACTGATACATTAAACCTTGAAGCCATTGGTTTAAAAGCCGATAGCCGTGGCCAATTAAAAGTTAACGAAACATATCAAACAGAAATTGATAACGTTTACGCTGTAGGTGATGTAATTGGCTATCCAAGCCTTGCAAGTGCTGCGTTTGACCAAGGTCGTATAGCTGCTGATGCAATTGCGTGTGGTAACTGTGATGACAGACTGATAGTTGATATTCCGGCCGGTATTTATACCATTCCAGAAATGAGCTCAGTAGGTAAAACAGAGCAAGAGCTTACAGCCGCTAAAGTACCATATGAAGTTGGCCGTGCTCAGTTTAAGCATTTGGCACGTGCGCAAATTGCTGGTACTGAAGTAGGTAGTTTAAAAATATTATTCCACACCGAAACCAAAGAAGTACTTGGCGTACATTGTTTTGGCGAACGTGCCTCTGAAATTGTTCACATTGGCCAAGCTATTATGGAACAAAAAAATGGTGGCAATAATATCGACTACTTTGTAAATACCACATTTAACTACCCAACCATGGCTGAAGCCTACCGTGTTGCGGCATTAAATGGTTTAAATCGCTTATTTAAATAAACTGCTTAAATAATACCAATCCGCAATAATACTTAATCAATTTGAGGGGTTAAATCTGACGTTAACTACGTTAAAAATTTCTGATATAGAACAAAATAACGAAATTTTTGCCTTGTTATCGACACGATTTTCTTCCCTCAAAATAGATCACTTAATTAAGCGAATTGGTATAAGTAGTTTTAAAAGCCTTTATAAATAGGTAACAAAAAACCCGCAACTTAGCGGGTTTTTTACTTTTAAACAGTTTTAAAGTTTATTTAAGTAGCTATTACTTATGGTACTTAGCACTTAGCTCATGTACTGCATTAATGAATACACCAGCATTTTCAGGGTCTACATCTGGTGTAATACCGTGGCCTAAGTTAAACACGTGGCCATTGCCTGTACCGAAGTCTTCTAAAATAGTGCCTACTTCTTGGCGAATACGCTCTGGTGTACCGTGTAACATAGATGGGTCCATATTACCTTGTAGCGCTACTTTATCACCCACACGGCGCTTAGCGTCGCTAATATTAATAGTCCAATCAAGACCAATTGCATCACAACCTGTTGCTGCAATAGCTTCAATCCATTGACCACCATTTTTAGTGAACAAAGTAACCGGTACTTTACGACCATCGTATTCACGAATTAAGCCATCTACAATTTTATGCATATATTGCAGTGAAAATTCGTTGTAATCGCGCGGGCTTAATACACCACCCCATGAGTCAAATACCATTAGCGATTGCGCGCCAGCTTTAATTTGAGCATTTAAATAATCAATAACTGAGTCAGCTAACTTATCGAGTAATAAATGAAGTGTTTGCGGCTCTGCAAACGCCATTTTTTTGATTTTACCAAATACTTTGCTGCTACCGCCTTCAACCATATAAGTTGCTAGCGTCCAAGGTGAACCAGAAAAACCAATAAGCGGTACTTCACCTTTAAGTTCACGACGAATAGTGCTTACTGCGTTCATTACGTAGCCAAGCTCGTCTGTAGGGTCTAACTTTGGAATTTTTTTAACATCAGCAAGTGATGAAATAGGACGTTCAAACTTAGGGCCTTCGCCAGTTTCAAAGTAAAGACCTAAACCCATCGCATCTGGAATCGTTAAAATATCACTAAATAATATAGCGGCATCTAACGGGTAGCGACGTAGTGGCTGCAGTGTTACTTCACATGCAAGTTCAGCATTACGGCACAGGCTCATAAAATCGCCCGCTTGTGCACGTGTAGCGCGATACTCTGGTAAATAGCGTCCTGCTTGGCGCATCATCCATACCGGAGTTACATCAACAGGTTGTTTTGCAAGTGCACGTAAATAACGGTCGTTTTTTAATTCGCTCATGGCGTAAATGATCCTAAGACTTGTATAAATTGTGCAAGATTGTACCACCATATTCTCCGACCCTCTATTGCTTAGGGACGAAAACAGCTTTACCTAGAGGCAGATCAATATAATGGCGTGCTTTAATCCATTTTGACTATAAAGTAAGCAAAAAAGAATAACATTTAAAACTTTTTATTAATATGTTTGCAACATTACAAAAACCTTGTTATTGTTTGTCCCGCGTTAACAAAAAAAATAATAAAAATCTTAAAACAATAAAAATAAATGTTTTAAAATAATAACAATAAAAATCATCTCATAAAAATAAGAAAGCTTGTTATAACAAGTCACTGAAAGAAATTAGACCACCGTAACTGGTGGTTTTTTCTTGCCTAAAATAAAATCCCTCGCCTTAGATTATATAAAAAGGTACACCCCTCAAAGTAGCTCAACTTTACTTGTTGATATACTCGCAAATTAAATATATCTTGATGTACATAAACTTATTATATTCTAATTGAAAGACCAACCCAGCTAGGAGAACAGTTATGCTGACGCGTGTAGAAAAAGCTCAACAAAAATGGGGTGGTAGCCACACAGTAATTGATAAATGGCTAAACGAACGCCAAGACCTTATTGTACTTTATTGCAAAATTGCAGGTTTTACGCCGTACGAAAAACAAGATCAAGCATTGCCAGAGCCAAAACTAATTGAATCATTTTGCCAACTTTTAATGGATTACCTATCTGCGGGCCATTTTGAAGTGTATGACGATATAGCAAAAGCATGTGAAAAAAAGGGCTTACAGAGCCAAGAGCTTGCAAACTCTATTTACCCGCGTATTTCCAGTACAACCGACATAGCGTTAGATTTTAATGATAAGTACGCTGAAGTAGACAAAGAAGACTTGTTAAAGGGTTTTGATGATGACTTGTCTGTTATTGGTGAGGCATTAGAAGCACGCTTTGCACTTGAAGATGAGCTTATTGATAACTTGTTTTCTAATCACGCAAACTAATATGTTATTTACGCATATTAAAAAAGGGACCTAAGGTTAATGCCAGTCAGTTAAGCTGACTGGCATTTTTCTTTTTATGGGGATACTTAGATGGTTTTGGCTTAACCCATCTGGGATATCTTCTATCCTCTCGTCTAGCTGGAAGCTTAAATAAGAC
>NZ_JADYXC010000041.1:0-14782 GCF_015864505.1 Pseudoalteromonas sp. SWYJ118
TGTTTCAAAGGTTTCTATTGGTGTCCAGTTTAGCTCTGTACTCATTTTTGACGAGTCAATAGCATAACGTCTATCGTGACCAGGGCGATCTGTCACGTACGTTATCTGCTCTGAGTACGGGAAGTCCTTAGGCACTAAAGTATCTAGAATACTGCAAATACTTTTAACAACTTCGATGTTTTGCTTTTCGTTATGACCACCAATATTATAGGTTTCACCAATTTTACCTTCAGTTACTACCTTATATAAAGCTCGAGCATGGTCCTCAACGAATAACCAATCTCTAATCTGATCACCTTTACCATAAATAGGTAAGTCTTTACCTTCTAGCGCATTAAGTATTACTAAAGGTATTAATTTTTCAGGGAAATGATATGGCCCATAGTTATTTGAGCAATTGGTTACGATTGTAGGAAAGCCATAAGTACGTTGCCATGCACGAACTAAGTGATCGCTAGACGCCTTACTTGCTGAATAAGGACTACTTGGTGCGTAAGATGTTTGTTCAGTAAACAAAGGTAGCGCTTTACCTAACCCATTACCTACTTGCTCATCTGGGTGAGGTAAATCTCCATATACTTCATCCGTTGAAATATGATGGAATCTAAATGCTTTTTTCGCATTAACTTCTAAGTTATTCCAGTAACTGCGAGCTGCCTCAAGTAAGTTATATGTGCCTACAATATTAGTTTGAATAAAGTCGCTCGGCCCTGTAATTGAACGGTCTACATGACTTTCAGCAGCCAAATGCATTACGACATCGGGCTTATGCGTTTCAAAAACTCGATCCAACTCTGTACGGTTACAAATATCAACTTGTTCAAATACATAGCGTTCGTTTTTATCAACAGATTTTAATGACTCAAGATTACCCGCATAAGTAAGTTTATCTAAATTAATAACTGAGTCTTGAGTCTTTTCTACAATATGCCGAACTACTGCTGAACCTATAAAGCCCGCCCCGCCAGTAACTAATATTTTCATTTTATTTATTGCCTAAAAATTCTTTATACCAAGGCATTGCTTTACTAATACCCTGTAATATTTTGTATTCTGGTTCATAACCTAATTTATTGACGCCTTTACTTACGTCTGCTTGCGAATGGCGTACATCACCAGCTCTAAAATCACGATATTTTGGAGCTTGGGTAATATTTATATCGCACTCTTCAAGTGCAGACTGTATTGATTTGTATAAATCGTTAAGCGTTGTACGATCACCTACTGCTACGTTATATACATTGTCTTTAGCTTCATCTGGAGCAGTTGCGGCAAGTATATTCATTTGCACAGTATTTTCGATAAAACAAAAATCACGGCTAGTTTCACCATCACCATTTATAAACACATCTTCGCCTTTGATCATATCAGCAGTCCACTTAGGAATTACTGCTGCATACGCTCCATTAGGATCTTGGCGCTGACCAAATACATTAAAGTAACGTAAACCTATAGTTTTAAACCCGTAAGTTTTAGCATAGACACCCGCATATAACTCATTCACATATTTAGTTACTGCGTAAGGAGATAGTGGATTACCAATATTTTCTTCAACTTTTGGTAATGCTGGATGGTCACCATACGTTGAGCTACTTGCAGCATAAGTAAAGCTTTTTACTTTAGCCTCTTTAGCTGCTTGTAACATATTTAAAAAGCCTGAGATATTAGCTGCATTCGTTGTTACTGGATCTGCAATTGAGCGTGGTACTGAACCAAGGGCCGCTTGGTGTAATACATAGTCAACACCTTCACCGTTATTAGCTAACGCAGTTTCGCAATCTTGATAATTACGAATATCACCCTCTATGAAGTTAAAGCCTTGCCACTGCTCTGCAGTTACTAACCCTTGCACTTCATCAAGGTTATGCTGATGGCCCGTTGCAAAGTTATCAAGCCCCACTACTTTTTGATTTAATTTTAATAAATGTTCTAAAAGATTTGAGCCAATAAAACCAGCAACACCTGTCACCAACCAAGTTTTAGGAGAAGAAAGTAGTTCTATTTTAATTTGTTCGTAACGAGTCATAATATTCCTTGTGTGAGCTTAGGGCTGCACAAAATTCAAGCCTGTGAATGGTATCTATCTTAAAAGCGTGGGGAAATCCACGCTTTCAATTATTACAAACGCATATCAACACTTTGTTTTGGTAGTACATATTTTAAATCGTAAAGTACATGCTCAGCTTTACCAAGTGCACGAATTTGCTCTGCGCCCATTTCTTTAAATTCGTTATGGCCTACTGCAAGAATAATTGCATCGTAGTTATTTTGTTTAGGCTCTGTAGTTAAGCTTAACCCATATTCATGTTGTGCTTCATCGTTTGAACACCATGGGTCTACTATATCAACATTAATGTTATATTCTTTAAGCTCACTGACTATATCGACCACTTTTGTATTACGTAGGTCTGGGCAGTTTTCTTTAAAGGTTAAACCCATTATCAGCACATTTGCGCCATCTACATGAATGCGCTTTTTAAGCATATTTTTAACAAGTTCAGATACTACATGTTTACCCATACCATCGTTTAAACGGCGACCGGCTAAAATCATTTCTGGGTGGTAACCTACGCTTTGTGCTTTGTGCGTTAAGTAATACGGATCAACGCCAATACAGTGTCCGCCAACTAAGCCGGGGCGAAATGGCAGAAAGTTCCATTTAGTTCCCGCAGCTTCTAGCACTTCAAGTGTGTCTATACCTAGCTTATTAAAAATAATTGAAAGCTCATTAATTAGTGCAATATTTACATCGCGCTGAGTATTTTCGATTACTTTTGCAGCCTCTGCAACTCTAATAGAACTTGCTTTGTGTGTGCCGGCCGTAATTACTGACTTATAAAGTTGATCTACTTTTTCAGCTATTTCTGGAGTAGAACCTGAAGTTACTTTTAGTATGTTAGTTACGCGATGCTCTTTATCACCTGGGTTAATACGCTCTGGTGAGTAGCCAGCGAAAAAATCTTCATTGAATTTAAGACCTGAGAATTTCTCTACTACCGGTAAACATGCCTCTTCAGTAGCACCTGGGTATACGGTTGATTCATAAATTATTATATCGCCTTTTTTAACCACTTTACCTAGCATTTCACTCGCTTTTATAAGTGGCGTTAAATCTGGCTGCTTATGCTCATCAATTGGAGTAGGTACTGTAACAATATATACATTACAACTTTCAAGATCTGACACTGTATAAGAGAAATTAAGTTGCGGGGATTGTTTAAGCTCTTCATCACTTACTTCAAGTGTTGAGTCATGACCTGACTGTAACTGTGCAATTCGACCTTGATTAATATCGAATCCCGTTACTGGGAATTTTTTACCAAATTCAACTGCTAATGGAAGGCCTACATAGCCTAAACCTATGATGCCAATTTTTAGGTCCGTTAATGAATCGTGCATTTTAATACTCTCTTTAAATTTAAAATCAGCTATATAAGGTAAACATGTTTAGCTACTTGAATATATCAAACCTTGCGCTGATAATTTCAAGTGTGGACTATGGAAAACTAATACTAAAATAATATGCTTACTTTACTTCGCAACTATTGATTTATGAGCTAGACCTTATTTAAGCCTAACTCATATAATTAAGGCTTATTTATCACTTTTATATTCGTAGTTGTAGTACCCGTAATAGCCGTATGCATTACTGGCTTTTTTAACTACACCGTTAAATACCACGCCTTTTACGTCTATGCCGTTTTGCTCAAAACGATTACGGGTCAGCTCTATTTCACGCACATGGTTTTGTCCAAAACGTGTTACAAGTAATGTAGTGCCTGTATGTGCACTTACAATTGCGGGGTCGGTTACTGCAAGTATTGGAGGAGTATCGATAATTATAATGTCGTAAGCGGCGCTTACTTCTTCAACTAACTTACTAAAGTTACTATGCATTAATAGTTCTGAAGGGTTTGGCGGTATTTGTCCGCGCGTAATAACACTTAAACCTTCAACTTTGGTCGGTTTAGTAACTTGCTCTAGGTTTAAACGGCCCGATAGGTAATCACTTAAGCCATCGTCCCACTTTAAGCCAAACTGGGTTTGCAAGTAGCCTTTACGCATATCGGCATCAATAATAAGTACTTTTTTACCGCTTTGTGCAAGCACAGAGGCTAAGTTAACCGATATAAATGATTTACCTACGCTTGGGCTTGGGCCCGATATAGCAATAATATTGTTTTTAGCTTCCATCATCGCAAAGTGTAGGCTAGTACGCAGGCTACGTAGTGCCTCTATTGCTAGGTCGGCTGGGTTATCTAGCGCTAATATACTTTTAGGTTTATTAACTTTGTTTTTGCGGGCTCGCTCGGCAAAGCCACTTAGCTTATCTTGATAATCTGAGTGCGGTACACTTGCGTATACCGGTAGGCCTAGCGCTTCAATCTCGCTTGGGTCTTCCACCCCTTTATGCATTGCTTTTTGTATAAGCACAATTGCCACGGCTAACATACCACCAAGCATAGTAGCCATTACCACTATTAATGCTTTTTTAGGTTTAACTGGCTTGCTGGTGTTTACCTCAGCGTAGTCAATAATACGTACGTTACCTACGGTGCCTGCGCGGACTATATCAAGCTCTTGTGTTTTACTAAGTAGTAGTGTGTAAATTTGGTTACTTACCTCAACATCGCGTTTTAAACGTAGTAGCTCTTGTTGAGTTTCTGGCAGGTTACCTACCTCACCAACAAGCTCTTGTTTTTGGCTTTCAACCGCTTCTATTTGCTCAAGTATACCTTGGTACGAAGGGTGATCTTTTTTAAACTTTCGGCCAATATCTAAACGTTTTAAGTTTAGCTCTTGTAACTTGGTTTCAAGCTTTACAACTTGTTCAAGCACGCCTTGTGTTTCAAGTGTTATGTTTATTGATTGGCGCTTTATTTGGTAGTCGTTAAAGCGTTGCTCTGCGTATTCAAGCTGTTTTTTAATTTCTGGTAATTGTACTTCTAAAAACTCCAACGACTTTTGTGCCTCGGCGCTATTACGTTCAACATTGCGGCGTACATAAATAGCGGCTACTTTATCAAGCACTTTTTCAGCGTAGCTCGGTTTAGTACTTTGTAAGCTTAAGTTAATTATGCCTGAGTCTTTACCTTTTTCGCTTGCGCCAATTGCAGTTTGCAAATCTAAAATAGTATTTAGGCGATCTTTACGGGTAATTGTAAACTCTGTACCAGGGCGTGCATTTAAAGTACGAATGGTTAAGTTAAACTTACCGTTTGTAAGCTCCTCGCCTACTTTACCCGATAATATTTGCTCACCGTCACCATTTAAAAGTGTAAGGCTATTATTAGCCTGTGCAACCAATGTAAATGCTTGATTTACTGCAGTGCGTGGTACGTCAAATCTAAATACATTTATGTTCTCACCACCCCATGCGTAGCTACTAGCTCCAAAACTTGGCTCAGCTAAGTCGCCATCTTCCATTGGGGTAAATTTACGATAAGCTCGGCTACCTATAAACGGGAATAGCTTAGGCTCTGCTGTTACATCAAGCTTTAAAGTGTCTACTGCCTCACCTATTATACTGCGCGACTTTAATAGCTCTATTTCGGTTACTGCAGCCGATGTACTTTCGAACATGCCTGCCATATCGTCAAAACCAGGGACTGATGCGCCGCCGTCTTCAACTTGTATCATGGCTGTTGCTTGGTAAACAGGGGTACTTAATAGTGCATAAATAACACCTACAAACATAAACAGTGCGGTTACGGCTACTATAAAATATTTGCGATCGAGCAATGCGCCTAGTAGCGCCATTAAATCAATTTCTTGCGTTGGTTGTGTGTTATTAGTGCTTTTATTATTAGCGTTACTAGCGCTGTTATTCGGCTGGGTATTCATTAAATTAGCCATTCCTTATAAATACTTTTGCCAAGCGCTACACGCGCTGTCGATTAATGTATAAACGTGTTCAAAAGCCTCTTGGCTTTGGCGATATGGGTCTGGTATTTCAGCGTTATTAATCCACTTACCGAGTAAAAACGTTTTACCGCGCGCCTCTGGGTAGCGAGCATGTACGTCGTTTAAATGGCGTTCTTCCATTACGAGTATTACGCTGTTTTGCGCTACTAAACTTGATGTAAGCTGCTGGCCTTGGTGAGCATCCATATTAACGCCATGTGCGAGTGCTATTTGTTTTGCTTTTGCATCTGCTGGTTTGCCTTCAAGTGCTGTTAACCCAGCAGACGATACTTTAATATTTTTGCCTTCAAGCTTTTGCTTTAAAACATACTCACCTGTTGGGCTACGGCAAATATTACCTGCACACACAACTAAAACTGAATCAAACATTTTTAAAAACCCTTAGTTTGATGAAATATCGTCTAGGCTATCAACCGATGCTACCGACGGTAATAATAAACTTATTACACGGTTCCAACGGGCAAGAGGTGCCGATGTTACATATATAATATCGCGCGGTTGTAGCTCAAACTGCTCAGCTAATACCATTGCTGCTATATTTTTAGCGTGTAACTGGTATACGTTTGCAATAACGCCAGTTTGCTCTACGTCACTTTTACGCAGTACAAATACGCCATTAGCGTCGGCTGTTGCTTCGTTTAAGCCGCCCGAGTCGCTTAGCGCTTCGGCCAAGTTTAAACCATAACGGTTAAGCGTTACTGAACCTGCTTTTTTAACATCACCTAATACAAATATTTTTTGTGCATCGTTACGGTTTACGTGCACTATGTCGCCATGTTGCAATAAACGGTTTTGCGAAATGTCACCATGGGCATAAAAGTCATCAAGTTTAATAACTTCTGTTTTGTTGCCACGAGTAAATGTTACTGTGCGCCAATCGGCTGCATCAGTTAAGCCGCCAGCTTGGTTTAAGGCATCAATTAAGGTCAATGGAATTTCGGTTACTGGATATACACCAGGCTTGTTTACTTCACCGGTAACGTAGGTTTTTTGGCTTCTAAAGCCAACTACTTTTACGTCTACTTGAGGGTCTTCTATTACTCGGCTTAGGCGTTTAACAAGCTCATTGCGTACTTGGCTTATTGTTTTACCTGCAGCGGGTATATTTGGTGCGTAGGCGTAAGTAATGGTGCCGTCTCGTTGTACTCTAAAGCCGTCAAATTCTGCGGTACGTTGTACTGCTGCAGGTATTGTTAGCTCTGGGTGATCCCATACGCCTATTGTTAATACGTCGCCAACACCTAGTTTGTATTCGTAGTTGCTTACGTTTAAACCATCGGTGCTTGAAATTGGCTTAGCTGCTATACGCGCTTGATTTTGTTTATTTATTAGTAGCGAGTCGATTATTTGAATGTTTACTTTTTCGAGATCTTGTTCGAGGTTTTGTGTTTGCTCGCCTGAGTCTATACCTTCAAAGTGGCTGCCTGGTACTATTGTACAGCCGGTCATGCTTAGTATTGCGAGTATTGATGCGAGTGATTTACAGCTTAACGCCATTGTAGAATCCCAAAATTATTTTAATATTGCACTTACTCACCAACCTTGGTGAGCACTTGTATTTTAGCCGACTAATTAAAGCATGTGCACTATTGTGAAGCAATAGTCTTTGCTTTGTAAAAGCTTTGTTACTAAGTTTTTAATTAGCACTGAAATTATATCAGTATTTTCATAAGGTCTTTATGAATAAATTTAATTGATAGCCGTTTTTAGCAAAACACTTAACGCGTTCATCACCAATTGCACAAAGAGAAGTGAATGAGGAGCCATTTAAACAAGTACTTTATGGCTGCTTACTTCTTTAAAGCGCAGTGCCCGCGACCTCTTCAGATTAACCACTTAAAGCTTTATTGCACAAAGAGAAGCGAATGAGGAGTAAATGAGAAGACATTTAAACAAGTGCTTTATGGCTGTTTACTTCTTTAAAGCTCAGTGTGCTCGACATCTTCAGATTAACCACTTAAAGCTTTATTGCACAAAGAGAAGAAAATGAGGAGTAAATGAGAAGCCATTTAAACAAGTACTTTATGGCTGTTTACTTCTCTAAAGCGCAGCGTGCTCTTAACCCTTTTGTGAATAAATCACTTAAAGCCTTATTGCACAAAGAGAAGCGAATGAGGAGTAAATGAGAAAACATAAAACATAAAACATAAAACATAAAACATAAAACATAGTAATTATTTATTTTTACTTCTCTAAAGCGAAGCGCCCTCTTAACCTCTTTGTGCATAAATCACTTAAAGCCTTATTGCACAAAGAGAAGCGAATGAAGAGTAAATGAGAAGCCATTTAAACAAGTGCTTTAGGCTGTTTACTTCTCTAAAGCGCAGTGTGCCCTTAACCCTTTTGTGAATAACCCTTATTACGAGCTTTGCTCGTCACGCCAGCAAGCTGCGCGTCTACAAGTGAGCTTAACCATGTAGCTTTGAGGGTTTTAGGCACGCTTCCGCCCTTAGGTTACAGTTCCTAGTTACTGATATAAAAATATTCTTTCGCGGCATAAAGCCGCTGCTACGTTTTTAGTTATTATTGCTTAATATCTTTATTATCTACACTTACTTCAATTTTTTGATTAAGTAAGTTAATGAGTAAAATACTGCGCAAGTCGCCATCGGGCTCTTTGTATATTGCTTGTATATTACTGAATGAATCGTTATTCACACTTACTACATCACCTGTTTTTGGTATTTGTGATTCAGTAGTGTGTGAACGTTCATTTTTTAGCTGGTCAATTATGTGCTTAGAAACCAACTGATAATTTGCTCCATAAAAAACAAAACCGCCTATTCCACGGGTGTTTTTTACAGCAGAAAAATTACCATTTTTTGATTCAAGGCATACAAATAAATAATTAGGGAATAAAGCAGTGTGTTTGACGGTCCGACGACCTTTAACCAACCTTTCGGTAGTTAATTTGGGGTAAAACGCTTCAATCCCTTGATTTTGCAAGTTAGTTTTGGCTCGTTCTTCTTGCTTTGGTTTGCATACGACTAAATACCAACATTCCATAGTAGCCCTTAATACATAACTAAATTGCAAAAAATACAATTCCAAACTAAACAGCGGCGACATTATAGCCAACATAGAGTGCCTATGTAAATACGCCTTAGTGGTTAATAGCCACTCACTTTAATAAATATTGTTATTGAGTTTAAAGGGAGTAAAGGCTTTAACGCTAGTTTAGTACCTATAAAGCTATGTTTAGATTGGGCTAAACAAAAGTTTAGCTGCGAAAATTTATTAAAAAATTTAATGAATATTTTTTTAATAAATATACAAGTAAGAGCGCGAAGTAAATTCGCACCTACAAGTTGGTACATATTTGTAGGTGAGGTTTTATACCTCGCTTGTTGTTAGGAGTTAAAGTATGAGCGCGAAGTAAATTCGCACAAGTTGGTGCATGTTTGTAGGTGAGGTTTTATACCTCGCTTTTTTAGGTGTTAATACACGAGCGCGAAGAAAATTCGCACCTACAAGTTGGTGCATGTTTGTAGGTGAGGTTTTATACCTCGCTTTTTAGGAGTTAAAGTATGAGCGCGAAGTAAATTCGCACCTACCGGTTGGTACATTTTGTAGGTGAGGTTTTATACCTCGCTTTTTAGGTGTTAAAGTATGAGCGCGAAGTAAATTCGCACCTACCGGTTGGTACATGTTTGTAGGTGAGGTTTTATAAATCGCTTGCTGTTAGGAGTTAAAATATGAGCGCGAAGTAAATTCGCACCTACAGGTTGGTACATATTTGTAGGTGAGGTTTTATACCTCGCTTTTTTTGGATTTAAACATGAGCGCGAAGTAAATTCGCACCTACCGGTTGGTGCATATTTGTAGGTGAGGTTTTATAACTCGCTTTTTTTGGATTTAAACATGATCGCGAAGTAAATTCGTATCTACCGGTTGGTACATGTTCTTAGGTGAGGTTTTATAACTCGCTTGCTGTTAGGAGTTAAAGTAAGAGCGCGAAATAAATTCGCACCTACCGGTTGGTACATGTTTGTAGGTGAGGTTTTATACCTCGCTTTTGGTAACGTTAGGTTGGCTGAGCGCAAAGTAAATTCGCACCTACAGATAATATGCTGAAGGTGAGGTTATTAATTTAGCCCAAGCGTTAGAACCTTGAATAATTATGGCTTTACTTCTACCTTAAAATTCAATGTAACAAATTGATGACAAGGAAGCACAATGCAAATACTTCACCACGGAGCGGTTAACGGCGTTACTGGTTCGTGCCACGAGCTGGTAGTTAATGAGCAAACAAGTGTGCTTATTGATTGCGGGTTATTTCAAGGCGAAGACTCTAAAGCCGACCTTTCAATTGAGTTTAATATTACCCATGTTACTGCCCTTATTGTTACCCATTGCCATATTGACCATGTTGGTAGAATTCCTTACTTATTAGCAGCCGGTTTTAAGGGCCCTATTTTTACAAGTATTGCATCGGCCAGTTTATTACCTTTAGTAATAGAAGATGCTTTAAAAGTGGGTGTAACCCGCGACCCTAAAATTATAGCTGCCTGCTTAAGCTTATTAAATAAGCGCATAGTTGCTGTTAGTTATAAAACGTGGTTTGAACTACCTTGCAAAGGGCTCAATAAAGCTAAAGCGAGATTTCAGCGTGCTGGGCATATATTGGGTTCTGCCTACGTTGAAATTGATATTACAAATGGTGATAACAACAAACACCGTGTTGTATTTTCAGGAGATTTGGGTGCGCCATACACCCCACTACTCCCTTCGCCTAAGCCGCCCTATAAAGCCGACACCCTAGTTATTGAATCAACCTACGGTGATAAAAATCACCAAGGCCGTAAAGAGCGTACTAAAACGCTAAAAAACATTATTGAACGCGCCGTAGCCGACAATGGCGTTGTTTTAGTACCTGCTTTTAGTATTGGGCGCACACAAGAGCTGCTATATGAGCTTGAGCAACTCATACATAGCTCATCTAAAAAGTCTAAGTGGCGAGACATTCACGTAATACTCGACTCCCCTATGGCAGCCAATTTTACTGAGCAATACAAAAAGTTTAAGCACTTATGGGATAGCGAAGCCAAACGTAAAGTTGCAAATGGTAGACACCCGCTCGATTTTAAAAACCTAACTACGGTTGATTCACACAAAGAACACATGGCTATTATTAACTATTTAAGTTCGCGGCAAACGCCAGCCATAATATTAGCTGCAAGCGGTATGTGCACAGGAGGTCGAATAGTTAATTACTTAGAGCGATTTTTAAATGATAAAACCACCGATGTATTGTTTGTAGGTTATCAAGGTAATAAAACGTTAGGCCGCGAAATTCAAAAATATGGCCCACGTAATGGGTATGTTTTTATAAATGATGCTCGCATTACTATAAACGCAAAAGTACATACAATTAGCGGGTACAGCGCCCATGCCGATCAAAACGGATTAATTAAGTTTGTAACGGGTATGCATAAAAAGCCAAGCCTGATAAAAATTGTGCATGGCGATGATGATGCAAAAAACGCGTTAGCAAATAAGTACAAAGAAGTTTTAGGTAATGATATTGAAGTTGAAATAGGTAAATAATAAAGCTTTAATTTAAGAATCACTTAAAGCTGATACGTACATACTTCAAATAGAAGATAATTAAACACTTGTATTTAGACTATTTTTCCTTCAAAAAAGTCATGAGAGTGCAGTCAAACAACTGTTAATAGTGGTTTTGTGAAGTGGTTGAATATTTTATTAGGCTAACTTTAAAAATGTTTACGTATTTATTTGTGGTTAACCTAATTGTAGCAGTCAAAGAAAGTTTGCTAAGACTTAATTCCAGATATTTTTTTGGCAATGAAACTTTTACTTTCAGAAATTTCATTTTTAAAAAATAAAAATAAGCTCAATAATATCAAACACCAATATAACGCAAAATAATTTTGTAAACTGCTACCGTATAATGCATGTATAACAGAACCAAATACCAGTAAAGTTGTATAAATATACATACCCAACCTAGGAATTGCCTTCCAAAAGTAAATAGAAAATTCAGTTCTTAATATAAAAAATACCCAGAAAGAAAAACACGTACTTATAGCGGCGCCAATTGCACCAAACTTTGGAATTAACCAGACGTTTCCTAGCAAGTTAACTCCAAAAGCAACTACAGAAGCAAGCATTGAAAATCCGGTGCGCCGGGTAATACCTAGGCCTACGACGCTTGTTTCGGATAGAGTATAAAGCAATGGATATCCTAAACACGGAACTAAAATCCACTGAACCGCTTTGTAATTATCCGGTAGTATAAGCGTTACTACCGCAGAGAGTAGGCCAGCCAAACAAAATAAAATAATAACGACTAATAATACATATCGGTTTACTTTAAATATTTTATCAAGGTTTTCATTTGCTGCTGCCCACTTATATACAACGGGAACCCAAACAGTAGAGAAAACACTCTGAATAATGGTCGCAGCGGCAGCAAAACTAACAGCAACAGAGTAAAGCCCTAACTGCTCAAAATTTGAGAGCTCTTTTAATAATATTTTATCTGACGCAGTTAGCCCCCAGAATGCTAAGCTGCCAAAAATCAGTGGCATACCAAAGCTTAAAAGACCTTTTAACTGGCTAAAGTCTAGCTTTTCCTTAAGCCCTGCAATCCACTCGCTTCTTGTATTCCACGCATATATAAAAAAAACTAATGATATAGCTGCAACATTGGCTATTACAAGATTAGTAATATTTTTATTAACAGAAAATAAAACATAACCTAAGATAATAATGATTAGAAGCAGCTTAGGAAGCAGTTGACTCATTGAGTAGGCGAAGCCTTGCTCATTCATTCGCAAAATTAAAGATAAAAACCTAGACATAAAAGCACATAAAACAGCTAAAGCGACTAACAGGCTGAGAAATTGGCTATTAACCTCAAATAACCATAACGAAATTGTATTACCGTAACTGAATAGTAAACATAAGCTAATAATTAATAAGCTTAAACCTGGGAAAAATGACGCTTTTAATAGGCCTGGTTTATTACTTACTTCGTGAAATTCACGTACATACGCTTGATCTAGCCCTAAGCTAAAAAAGAGTGTGCAAAAACCAACCACTACATTGAGCATAGCTATGCGGCCAATATCTTCCTGAGTAAAAAACCAAGTGATAATTGGCAAACTCACAAAACCTAAGAGAGCACCACCTACTGGGCCCAATGCAAAAGATAGGATTTTTTGGGGGGTCATATTTTTTTATGTTCCAACATACTAGTAACCCCAATAGAATATTATTTATAAAACAACGACTATTAAAGGTTTTGAAATAGTTACTTATCAAATAATTGGGTAAGTTGCTTTTTATAGTTCTCTGTAGAGAAGTAATTTTTTACAATTTCAATATTTTTAGGTAATTTGTGGCAATCTAGATTATTGAGCTTTTCAATATCGCCAACGTTAATACCTTTTTTAGCAAAAAAATGCCATTGTGTGGTTTCACTTCGCAAGTAAACAGTTTTACCAAGACCTAATAAAGTTATTGTATTTCCCATGGCTTGTTGGCGTTTATGATTAAAAAAGGCAATATCAATTGAGCTTAAAAATAATAAATAATCATCAAATGGCATAAAATCTGTAAGGGGTTTAAACTTTTCGCCAAACCATTCTTTACCTTGCTTTATTACTTGCTGTGCATATTCTTGATGCCCGTACGACAAAGGTACATAAATACATATATCCTGATGTTTAAATGGTAATAACTTTTCCAACGCCTCTATATGATTATTACTCGGGTCGGCTGAGTTGCCTACTTGAATATTTACCCTCACCTTATCAACTGCGGGAAGTTTATATTGTTTGTATAAGTTACTCGTGTACATTAAGCACTCATGGTAAGTTCCTTTTGCTCCATACCAGTCTTTTGCAAGAGCTATATCTCCTTCTAAATATGTAACTAAATGCCCAAGCCGATTTATTACCCTGTGCCTTAAAAGCTCATTTATTTTTTCTTTGAGAGTGACACGCTTTAATTGATAAGCATATAAGTCTGCTCCCCATATCATCCAATAACACTTTTTAAGCAACCAAGGCATAACACTTAGTATTTGAACCATTTTTATATCGATTAAACTGTGTAATATAATTTTATCAGCTCGGTGCATTTTTATTATTAATTGAGTATGGTGCTTTACCTTTAATAAAGCCGAACGCCCTGACAAGCAGATATTATTAGCATCTTCAAGCTCATCATCAGCCATGCCATTTTTAATTAAAAACTCATGCTCATCACTATTAAAGTTTTGATTTATAAATCTAATATATGGAGGAATAAATTTATCACATTCTGCTACATGTAATATTCTTTTAGCCCTCACGGAAAAACCCCTCAACAGCTTTAACAACCTTTTCTTGTTCAACGTGGGTCATTCCGAAGTACAATGGTAGACGGACAAGTTTTGCGCTTTCATGGGTCGTGTAAGTATTATCACCTACAAATTTTCCAAACATTTCTCCCGCTGGACTTGAGTGCAGTGGGATATAATGAAAAGGTGTTGTAATACCCTGCTCTTTCATATAACTAATAAATTCATTTCTTTCTTCATTTGAATTTAGTTTTATGTAAAACATATGCGCGTTATGCGTTAATAAATCGGGAATATGAGGTAACTGCTCTGCTTTTAACTTTTGGCTAAGTTCACTGTAATAACGTTCCCATATTGATAAACGAAAATTATTTATCGTGTCTGCGGCTTCAAGTTGTGCATATAAATAAGCCGCTTGTAACTCACTTGGTAAAAAGCTCGACCCTATGTCCTGCCACGTGTATTTATCGACGATACCATGTAAGAACTGGCTACGATTTGTTCCTTTTTCACGTATAATCTCAGCTCGCTCAACCAGCTTAGGGT
>NZ_JADYXC010000042.1:0-14283 GCF_015864505.1 Pseudoalteromonas sp. SWYJ118
GATATTACTTAGAAAGACTTAAAAAATATTATCAGATATTTTCCAAATTCAGTTAGTGCGTAGCGATACGAATTAACGCCCAAATTTGCTTGGTGACAATAGCGTTTTGGACCCACCTGATCCCATGCCGAACTCAGTAGTGAAACGAAACAGCGCCGATGATAGTGTAGCATTTGCTATGTGAAAGTAGGACATTACCAGGCTTCAAATTGTAGAGAGCCCGAATCTAACGATTCGGGCTTTTTTACGTCTGTAGAAAAGTAAAATGTGAGGGAATAACGTACAGCTCACGCCATATACTCCCAGTAATATCCCTTATTTCATTCAAGTGTTTACAACTAGAAAGAGACATAGCCACTAAAGCTATGCTTATATAACTTCTATCATCCTATTTAAAGTGCACATAAAGCTAGAAGTTAAATAAACTCCTTTAAATATCGCGAATTTTTGCTGCAGGATTACCCGCTACAACAGTATTAGCCACTACATTTTTTGTAACCACAGCACCTGCACCCACAATACTGTTCTCACCTATACTTACACCCGCTAAAATAATTACACCTGCGCCAATCCATACGTTATTACCTATTAGGATAGGTGCTGCAAAGTTTTCTTTATTTAGCCTTTCTGCTGGATTAGTAGCATGTGACACAGCAAGTAGCTGAACGTTCGGGCCTATTAAGCAGTCATCACCCATGGTGATTGAGTGATTGGCTAATGGCGAGTCGAGAAGTGTACAATTAATATTTATAAAAGTACGATCACCAATAACGATTTGATTACCGTAATCGCAATGAAAGCCTGATTCTATAATTACACCATCACCCGACTTTAAAAATAACTCCTTGATACGTTTTAAGTTTCCTTTACTTGGGCTCTTATTAAATAAACGGCAAGTTTCACCAGCTTGCTTTCGCTGTGCCAAGTATTCTTTACTGATACTGTTAAATGACTGCATTGTATTTATCTTTATAACTTAATTGGTTATAGCTTACCGTACTTTTAGTTTTATTATTATTAGAATAAAGCTGTGTTTTTTTTGCTCGTTCACTTGCCATTTAGGTTGTTTCGTTTAAAATCGCATAACTTTCGAAACGAAACTTAATTCACGAGCTTTATGACTAAACGAAACACACAACAGCGTCGTCACAATATACTGGTTCAGGTTAATGAACTAGGTGAAGTAGTTGTTGAAAAGTTAGCTGAGCAGTTTCAAACATCAGAAGTAACCATTCGAAAAGATTTAACCTCGCTTGAAAAAAGTGGCTTATTACTTCGCCGCTACGGTGGTGCTATAGCACTACCTAAAGAAATTGTTAGCGATGAAGTAGATTCAAAGCGCAAGGTCGCAATAGCAAAAGCGGCGGCCTCACTTATAAACGATCATAATCGCATTATTATTGATAGCGGACGCACTACAGCAGCGATGATCCCTGAACTTGCCAATAAACGTGGGCTCGTTGTTATGACCAATGCGATTAAAGTCGCTAGTCGTTTATTGGCACTTGAGAACGAGCCGACACTTTTGATGACCGGTGGAACCTGGGATCCACATTCTGAGTCATTTCAGGGGCAAGTTGCCGAAAACGTATTATGTTCTTACGACTTTGATCAGCTTTTTATTGGTGCTGACGGTATAGATGTAAAGCGCGGGACAACGACCTTTAATGAGTTAGTTGGTTTGAGCCAAGTTATGGCAAAAGCCGCTCGTGAAGTAATTGTAATGGTTGAATCAGATAAGATTGGCCGAAAAATACCAAATTTAGAATTACCGTGGAAAATAGTAACCACATTAATAACCGACAATGGCTTAGCAGACGATAAACGCAAAGCAATTGAGGCGTGTGGTGTAAAACTAATTTGCGCAGAGATTATACAATAGCTACTAAGTAGCAAGTATTTAAAAAATTAATGGAGACACTATGTGTGGAATAGTTGGGGCAGTTGCAGAACGTCCAGTAAACAAAATTTTAGTTGAAGGCCTTAAGCGTCTTGAATACCGTGGTTATGACTCAGCAGGCGTAGCCTTGCTTGATGGCAACACACTTAATACTGTTAAAGCAGTAGGTAAAGTAGTTAACGTAGAAGCAGCGCTAGAAAAAGCCGGCGTTAGTGGTCATACAGGCATTGCACACACACGCTGGGCAACACATGGTAGCGTTACAGAAGCAAATGCTCACCCACATGTATCAAACAACCAGCTAGCACTTGTGCACAACGGTATTATTGAAAACCACGCTACGCTTCGTGCAGCATTAAAAGCTGATGGTTACAAATTCTTATCAGACACTGATACAGAAGTAATGGTGCATTTAATTCACCAACTTCGTAAACAACACACAACGTTACTTGCATCAGTACAAGCAGCTGTTAAACAGTTTGAAGGCGCTTTTGGTACTGTTGTATTTGATAAAGACAACGACAACGAAATCATTGTAGCGCGCTCAGGTAGTCCTCTTGTTATTGGTTTAGGCCTTGGCGAAAACTTTATTGCGTCTGATCAATTAGCATTACTACCTGTTACTCGTAGCTTCATCTTTTTAGAAGAAGGCGACGTAGCACGTATTACACGTGACACAGTAGAAATTTTTGATGCAGACGGTAACTCAGTTGAGCGTGAAGTGATTGAATCAAACATTACGCAAGATGCATCAGGCAAAGGCGATTACCGTCACTACATGCTAAAAGAAATTTACGAGCAGCCACTTGCTGTACGTAATACTCTTGAAGGGCGTTTAAACGACGACCGTGTGGCAATTGATGCCTTTGGCGAAAGCGCTCAGCAAATATTTAAAGATGTAAAACATGTGCAAATTATTGCCTGTGGTACGTCTTACCATTCAGGTATGGTTGCACGTTACTGGCTTGAGCAGTTTGCGGGTGTTAGCTGTAATGTAGAAATAGCTTCTGAATTTAGATACCGTCAGTCGTTTGTTCATGAAAATAGCTTACTTGTTACTATTTCTCAATCGGGTGAAACTGCCGATACGCTAGCTGCATTACGCCTAGCTAAAGAGCAAGGTTACATGGCATCAATGACCATTTGTAACGTACCTGGCTCATCGCTTGTACGTGAATCAGATCTTGCCTTTATGACTAAAGCAGGCGCTGAAATAGGCGTGGCATCTACTAAAGCATTCACAACGCAGTTAGTTGGTTTGTTAATGCTTACTGCGTCTATAGCTCAGGAAAAAGGCCTTGATCAAAGCGCAATTGTAAATGCAATTAAAGTACTTCCAGCTAAGTTAGAAGAAACATTATTACTCGCTGATGGTATTGCAGATCTTGCAGAAGAGTTTGCTGATAAGCACCACTCATTGTTTTTAGGTCGTGGCTCGCAATACCCAATTGCAATGGAAGGTGCGCTTAAACTTAAAGAGATTTCGTACATTCACGCAGAAGCTTACGCAGCGGGCGAGCTAAAACACGGCCCATTAGCACTTATTGATGCCGACATGCCAATTATTGTTGTAGCACCAAATAACGAATTGCTAGAAAAACTTAAATCAAACGTAGAAGAAGTACGCGCACGTGGCGGCATTATTTACGTATTCGCAGATAAAGACTCACACTTTGAGTCAGACGACACAATGCGTGTAATCAACGTAAACCACACTGACGACATTATTGCGCCAATTGTTTACACACTGCCATTACAGTTACTGTCGTACTACGTAGCGGTAATTAAAGGCACTGACGTTGACCAACCACGTAACTTAGCTAAATCGGTTACGGTTGAGTAAAATCAATAGGTTGGTAATTACCTGTTAAAGATAAAAAGGCGCTCAATGCGCCTTTTTTTGTACCTCAAAGCCTGTTAGATTAAATAACACACTATTTTCTAAAGGATTAGCTATGCGTTTATTCACTGCTATTTTTATATGTAGCTTATTTATAGTTTCTAATAACACACTAGCTGAGCCTGATTTAAAACAGCAAACCATTAGCTATACACAACAAACACATACTATCAATTCAGTAATTTTAAATGAGCTACGTACCGTTGTAGTTCAACTTCCAAAGAGTTACCAAGCTAATCCAAACAAAGTTTATCCTGTAATTTATCGCCTAGATGGAGCGGGTAACATACCGCTTATAAGTGCTGTAATGGATCGACTGCAAAATAATAATCGTGCGCCTGAGGTTATTATTGTCGCTATTGAAAACACTAATCGCTTAAGGGATTTATACCCCACAGTTAATAAAGAGCCACAAGGCCCGGTAGGTGAAGGCGGAGGCGCAGCAAAGTTTTTAGCATTTATTGAGCAAGAACTTATGCCCTTGATTAATAAAAGCTATCGTACGCATAACTTTAATGTGATTGCAGGGGGCTCAGCAGCAGGCGTGTTTGCACTTTATACTATGCAAGCTAACCCTGAGCTTTTCCAAGCACATATTGCTTACAGCCCTGCCGTTTGGTGGAACTATGGCGCACCGGTAAAAGCGACTAAGTCGTTTATTAATAAATCAAAAGACCTGAATAACTATGTTTATATAAATATTGGCGAAGAAGCTGGCTTAATGCGTGAGCGATATAATGAGCTGCAGCAAGCTTTACAATCTAATAGCTTGCCAAATTTACGCTTTTTCAGTGACGCATTTGAAAATGTATCGCATAACTTAACATCTGCCGCTGGGGCCTTTAATGCTTACCATCATTTATTTTTACCCAAACAAATGCCCATGAGTGCTTTAAGCGATGATATAGAATCTATTGATGTTTATTATAAAAAGTTATCTCAGCAATGGGGGGAGCAAATAACACCTCCAGAGGCGGCTGTTAGGCAACTTGGTTACAACCTAGTAAATATGCAGCAATATGAGCGGGCTGTGGCAGTATTTAAGCATAATGTTAAGCATCACTCACAATCTGTTGATGCATTATGGGGGTTAGGTTATGGCTATGAATTACAAGGTAATATACAGCAGGCACTTATTAAAATAGAGACTGCTTTAAATGTCGTAGATACCACGTACCCCTATTTAGATACCTTAAAAGAGACTAAAAGTAGATTACAAACACAGTTAAATAAAACCCAGTAATATAAAAGGACAATGCGCGGGGGTAGCCTGCGCTTACAGTTACCTTTACAACACGCCGCTGTTACCTATAAAAACATTAAAATCACTAATCTCTACTTAATAAGCGCTAAATACGCTAAAATTACAGGCTACTTTTTTAGCAATAAGCCCGTAATAAATATGACCTCAGCCACAAGCCCTAGCACTTTTTCCGAACTTGGCCTTATTCCAGAGCTATTAGCTCGATTAACCGATTTGGAATATACCCAGCCTACACCTATTCAAGCTAAGGCTATACCTAGTGTGCTTGCGGGTAGTGACCTAATTGCAGGGGCAAATACCGGTTCAGGTAAAACAGCAACGTTTGCATTACCTATGTTGCAAAAAGCTTTCCTTGAGCAGGGCGCTAAAAATACTGCCAGCAAAGGTAATTTTGTAACGGGGCTTATTTTAGTACCGACGCGTGAGCTTGCTACGCAAGTGGCCGATAGCGTTAAATCGTATTCTGCTAACTTTAATGGTGCAATTAAAACAGTTGCAGTGTTTGGTGGTGTGTCGGTTAATACACAAATGCAGGCTCTACGCGGCGGCGCGGATATTATTGTGGCAACACCTGGTCGCTTACTTGATTTAATCTCAAGCAATGCGATTAAGCTCGATAATGTAACTACGCTTGTGCTTGATGAAGCCGACCGTATGCTAAGCCTTGGCTTTACCGAAGAGCTGGCTGACCTTTTAGCGTTAATGTCTGCTAAAAAACAAACCATGTTGTTTTCAGCTACTTTCCCTGAGCAAGTTAAGCTATTAACGCAAGAGCTTTTAAACGACCCAGTTGAAATACAAGTACAAAACAAAGATGAAAGCACCTTAGTACAGCGTGTTTTTACCGTAAACAAAGGTGAAAAAACCACAGTTTTAGCACATTTAATTAAAACGCATAAATGGCGCCAAGCGCTGATTTTTGTCAATGCTAAAAAAGACTGTGAGCATTTAGCGGCTAAGCTTGAAAAACGGGGTGTTAATGCACAAGTGTTTCATGGCGATAAAGGCCAAAGTGAGCGAACTCGTGTAATAGAAAAATTTAAAGCGGGCGAAATCGAAGTACTTATCGCAACCGATATTGCTGCACGTGGTTTGGATATTGAAAAGCTGCCAGTGGTAATAAACTTTAATCTACCACGCAGTCCTGCTGATTACATGCACCGTATTGGTCGAAGCGGCCGTGCTGGTGAAGTAGGCTTAGCGCTTTCATTGGTTGATTATGAAGATTTGCATCACTTTAAAATAATCGAGAAGAAAAACAAACTACGCCTAGAGCGTGAAGAAGTAACCGGTTTTGCTGTAAACCAAGCAAACCTTGATGCAGCTGATGCGCTTAAAAATGAAAAGCCAATGGCAAAACCAGAAGGCACAGGCAAGAAAAAGAAAAAAAATAAAGCCGATGATATAGATGATGTATGGAGTGGCTGGCGCCGTAAGTAACAATAGAGCTAAATAAATAGCTGTAAAAACCCGTAATTAGTAAACCTAATTACGGGTTTTTTGTTTTGTGGCTTTAATTTAAAGCGTTAGTTTTAAATTAATGGTCGTGACCTTCATCTTCTATTTCTTGTGCAATCCCTAACCAGGTAATGCTTGCAGGTGGAAAAGTTAACTCTAGCTCACTTTCAATTTCTAGGTCTTCTAGGTGCACTTGCACTATGTGTTGAGCAATTGGGTCGGCAATATAAGCAAACTGACCACTTTGCGCCACTGTCATACTAAAGCTCATTCCTTCGGGCATTGTGGTTACGTCTGCTTGAGTAATATCTACTTGGCCTGCGAGTTCCCAGTGCATTTCACCGTCATGTTTATGCCCAGTAAGTACATTTAAAAAGCCTAGGCTGTCGAGTATTAAAAAGTGTTCACCACTGGCTGAAAAAGAATAAGAAACAGCACTTGCGCCATCAGCAAGTTGCCATTCTACTTCTTCCATTTCGGCATTTTCAGAATGAATACTCAGTAATACTGAGCCACTGCCATCATGCCCTGCGGCAATACCAAAAATTGTGTCATTGTTTTTATGGCCGTACAAAGTACCAATGCGCTGATCGCCTACGGCATCTATATTTACAACTTTTTGAGCGCTGTATACATCACCTTGCTGATGGGCAATCAATACACCATCGCCACAACCAAATACAACATAATCGTGATTTTGTGCTGCGCCGTGTAAATCAGGGCAGGTTATTTCTAACGTTTGCTCTAGTTCGTAATTACCATCGTGAAGATGATAAACACCCACTTGATCGGGAAGTACTTTGGCATTAGATGTATTACTTGCATCGTCGCGGCGAATGGTTGAGAGTAAGTGCTCGCCGCGAGGCTCAGCTACACCATGCATGTTAATGTCGTAGTTAATGCCCGTTAGTGTAGCTGTTGTATTGGTAATATCGTTATCGGTTAGCACTTCTACTGAGGCAGGCGTACCGGTTTCTGCATCGCCATCGTAAAATATTGCTAATTGCCCGTCGTGAGTTATTAAGTGTGTAGGGCGACTACCACTTGTTAGCTCGTAGCTGCTAAACGCAGGGCCTTGCTCATAATCATGCAAGTGCTCTGCGTGATCTTCGCGCCACATACCGCCGTCTATAAACCCTAGGTAATCTTGAGTACGATTAGCAATAACAGCATAACGAAAGCCTGGTGATGCAGATAACGTGTTTGAGTCATTGTTTAGTGTAAATGTATCAAGTAATTCGCTGTTGTCTAAATCAAAAAAGCTAGCTTCGTTACTGTCACCTGCCAGAACGGCAAGTCTGCCAAGAGAGTCTATGGTATAGCCGTCGTCATGGTCGTGATCATCATCATCATCATGGTCGTGCTCGTCTTCTACAACAATAGGATCTTTTTCCACAATGTTGGTTTCTGCATCGCCACAGGCCGTAATAAATGTAGCGCTAATAGCGAGTGCAATAAGCTTTAATTGATATAGTTTTTTCATGTTTATTTCCTTTAATTATAATTTTTTAACGCTTAAAAATAACCGCGAATACCTAGCGCAAAACTACGTCCTGGACGTGGCGCTATATCCTTTACAAACGAGCTGTGCACGCGTGCTTCTGTATCTGTTAAGTTAGTGCCTCGTAGGTAAACAGACACATCTTGGTTTAACACTAAAAGGTCGTAAGAGATGCTCGCATCAACTAAGGTGTAACCGTCTGTGGCTGTTTCTTGTGGGGCTGTGCGGTCTTGCTTTTGATAGCGAGTTACGTGAATATGCGCACTTAATTTATCTGTTTGATAGCTTAGCTCGCTGCCAAAACGAAGCGGTGGTGTTCGGGGTAAATCGCCGCCGTCTTTAAGGCGTGCACGAACGTAGTCAGAGAATACATCTAGCTTAAACTCGTTAGTTAGTTGCCATGCAACTTGCGCTTCAAAGCCGTGTAAAACTACATCATCTGTTTTAAATAAATAAACGGGTAGCTCTGATGAATGGTCGTGCTCGTCAACGCCTTCTTCTTCATCGCCATGGTCGTGTCCACTTTCGGCGAATAAACCGGTGTCTATTTGGTAATAGTAGTTATCTACTTGGTTGTAAAAGGCATTTAAAATAAAGCCAACATCGCCTTGAGTTTTACGCAGGGTTAAATCGATATTATTGGCTGTTTCTAAATCAATTGCTTGATCAGATAAACCTAAATGCCCATCGTCGTCTAAATCAAATAGTGCGCCTACTTCGTAAGTGCCAGTACCAATATGTGCCCCAAACGATAACAACTCAGAGGCAGAAGGCGCACGTTCAGAGCGCGATACCGAAAGCCCTAAGTTATAGTCAGGTGTAAAATCCCATACTACCCCTGCCGATAAACTGACTGGCGTAAACTCATGCTCTACGTCAAATACGCGAGTAATTTCGGCACTTTCTTCGTGATCATGTTCGTCGGCTTCTTCTGCTTCATCGTGTGCGTGAGCGTCAATATTTGGCAGTAATACGTTGCCAGCTTCAATTGTTACACGCTCTATGCGCCCACCTAACTGCACTAAAAAATCACCAAAGTGCCTTTCTTCCATTAGTGCTACAGCAAAGCTTTCTGTCTTTGATGGAGGCGTAAAAGCCTCTTCACCTTGTGCTTCAACATCGCTTTGTTTGTAATGAAAGCTAATGCCGCCATTCCACTCGCTAAATTGGTTATGTAGTAGGTCTATACGTAATTCATTTGTTTCGTTTTTAAAGGTAGTGCCAACAGAGCCCCCTTCAATTTCAGCGTGTTCGTAGTCGGTATGGCCAACACGCAGGTTTACTTTGTTTAGCCATTTATTATCTAGGTTGTACTCACCTAATAACTGTACTTTAGTTTGCTCTAAATCAGCAAATACGCTTTCTTCTTCGTCGCTGTGTTCTTCCTCTTCTTCATCGCCGTGTGTATGGCCCGGAATACCGTATTGACGATTAAATTGCTCTACCGCTAAACCAATAAAGCCGTTATCCATTAAATAGCTAGCGCCAACAGTAAAACCGTCGGACTCTTCATTACTGTTTTCAACAGTGTAATCGCCATGATGCTCTTCACCGTTGCTATCTATATCGGCAGCTACAGGTACCTCATAGTCATCGGCTTCACGCCAAAAAGTATCGGCGTAAAAAGCAAATGAATCGGTACCTGTGGTGGCATTAAACGAGGCTACTTTTTGATTATCAACCGAGTTATGTTCTACGTTCTACTCGCCGCGTGTTGTGCTATCGGTTGGTACGCGGTTATCTACCACATTAACCACGCCACCAATGGCGCCACTGCCATAAAACAGCGTTGCAGGACCACGTAATACTTCTATTTGTTGTGCGGTCGATACTTCTGACGCAACAGAGTGATCGGGGCCAACTCTTGATACATCGCTAACATCAAGACCATTTTGAGTAATGAGTACACGCGGGCCGCTTAAACCACGAATAATAGGGGTACTGGCTACCTTACCGTGAAAGTTAGTATTAACGCCTGGGAGTTTTTCAAGGCTATCGCCAAGTGTTGCAGCTTGTTGTCGTCTTAGCTGTTCGCCAGAGAGCACACTTACAGGTGAGGCAGATTCCATTGCCGACATATGAATAGGGGTTGCTTCAATATCAATAACTTCAATAGGCGAACGCTTTAAATTAAACGTAACAGATTGGTTTTCATCATTCGTTATTGTTATATCGCGATGAAGATGCGCATAGCCAGGGGATACAACGTGAAGCTCTTTTAAGCCATTGTTTAGCTCTGCTATAACAAATTTACCGTTTTTATCGGTCATGACTTTAAGGTCTGAGCCTTCAACTTCTATGGTTGCATTGGTAACTATTTTACCTTGGTTGTTTAAAACAACGCCTTCAATTGTGGATGCCAGCACACTTGCTGGTAATAAAGCTGCGATGAGAACAGCTAATTGTGATCTAGGTTTCATTTGACTACCTTGTTAGATGTTATATTATATCAATTATGCGAGAAATGTTATAATGTATCAATAGTAATTAACTGTTGTTACTAAAATGCCTCCTTAAAGGTAACGCTTTTGGGTAGAGGCACTAATTTAGTAGAGGAAATAATGAAGTCGAGTCAAAGTGTTATGGATCGTATGGCGATTGGGTTATCGTTAATGTGTACAATACATTGTTTTGCAACGCCAATTATTTTAGCGTTATTACCAAGCTTTGCTGTACTGCAAATAGATAGTGAACAATTTCATTTATGGATTCTTGCGGCGGTATTGCCCACCAGTTTGCTGGCATTGAGCTTAGGCTGTAAAAAGCACAAGCGTAAACGTTATATGGCCTGCGGCGTTATTGGGCTGTCTTTTATGATATGTGCGGTATTGCTAGGGCATGAGGTGGCTGAAAAAGCACTAACCTTAATAGGCTCGGCTTTTATTGCTGTAGCTCATTGGTTTAATTACCAGCAATGCCTTAAACAAAATGACGACAACTGCCCATGTTCAGGCAGTGAGCCAGACCAAGCGGTTTAATGCTATAAGTGCTGGTGGTTTAAACGAAAGCTACACTGGCACTTTATTTTTTATTTAAACTTTGTTTTTTGGATAGCTTAAATATTCGCTAAAAGTACTTTAAAGTAGGCACTTAATTTATTTTTAGCTTAGGTTAACCAATACAGTGCCTCTTATTTTAAAATCTCTTTTGCTTTTAAGCGCCTTAATATGTTTTAAATTAAGCGCAAATACCCCCTACCAAATCCCTAGAAGTAGCGTTATTGAGCTCACTGAGCCCGAAACCAGTCGGGTATACCCTGTTTTTATTCAGCTTCCTAAGTCATATAAAAAACACCCTGAAAAAATATATCCGGTTATTTATTTAACCGATGCACCGTATACGTTTCCTATTGTGGCGGGAGCTACACGGTTTCCTATGAATAGCGGTAAAATGCAGCAGGCTATTATTGTGGCCATTAGTTACGAAAAAGGCTCCAAAGGGTCTAATAGCCGAATTAGAGACTACACCCCAAATAAGGCTAAAAGCTGGAAAAAACAAACTGGTAACGCTCAAAACCATGCGTTGTTTTTAAAAAATACTGTGCTGCCATATATAGAAAATACCTACCGAGCAAGTAGCACACATAAAACCTATATAGGTAACTCTTTAGGCGGGTTATTTGGCGCCACTATTTTATTTACGATGCCTGATTTATTTGACAATTATATTGTTGGCAGCCCATCAGTCTGGTTTAATAACAATGCACTATTAGCATTAAAAGTGAATAAACCAAAATTACCTATAAGGGTATATATATCAGTTGGATCTATGGAAACGCCAGCTTTTGGCGAAGGGCAAAATATGGTTGAAGGTGCTGCGCAGCTTGTGCAAAAAATTAATGCACTTAAAAGTGACAATATAGAATTAAAAAGTGTTGTTATTGAAGGGGCCAGTCATGCAACTGCGTTTCCTACCACAGCAATACAGGGGCTTGATTGGGTGCTGGGTGAGCAATAAAACGTTATTTTTATATTGATTCGTACTAGTATGTTTTATTAGAAAAATTTATAAGGAAATTATATGTCGGTTGAATTATGGTCAGATGATAGGTTGAATCGAAAGCAAGAAGGACAATGGCTTGTTCAGTTTTTAACGAGTAAATACGCAGTATTAGAGGCTGAGCATAGTAAAAACTATGTATTAAATGTCAATGCAGAATGGGGCTTTGGTAAAACATATTTTATTAATAACCTCGCAGAAGAGCTAAAAGAAAAGAAGCATGTAGTTGTATGTTTTGATGCATGGAAAAATGATTTTTCTGAAAATGCTTTACTTAGTTTTATTGCTGAAATAAATGAAGAGTTGACTAATCAAGGCTTACTTAGTGCGACCGATGGTAAATTAGCTGGTATTGCAAGATCAATGAAAAACGCAGCACTTCCTTTACTCGGTGGCTTTTTTACTAAACAGCTTTTTGGTATGTCTCTTGATAGCGTCGAAGCTTTATTTGAAAAGGAGCAAGAGAGTGAGGGGGCTTCTGTCACAGGGGCTGAACAGTCTGGTTTGTCAAAAGATATTACTACTGTAGCTTCTTCAATCTCTACAAAGGCTGCTGAATTAGCACTAAAAGAGTATCAAACAACAAAAAATGCTATAGGCCATTTTAGGGAAAACCTAAGGTTATTAGTAGAAGGTTTAGAAGGTAGTACTCCATTTAAAGCTCCTTTATTTATTTTGATTGATGAGTTAGACCGTTGCAAGCCTTCTTACAGTATCCAATTGTTAGAGACGATTAAGCATTTATTTAATGTTGAAGGCGTCTACTTTATTGTTGCTACTGCATCAGAGCAGCTAAGTCATTCGATTAATGCTGTCTACGGTGAAAAATTCGAATCTAAACGTTATTTAAATCGATTTTTTGACCAAGAATATTCACTTAAAAGCCTAGACAAAGAAGAGTATTGCAATTTTATTTGGTCAAAGTACTTGCCCGATGAAACAGTATTTATCCCAGCTCTCCAAGATAATATTAAATCAGAAAGCACTATAAATATTGGTCTGCTAAGTAAAGTTGCTGAGCATATGAAAGCTGGCTTAAGGGATATTGAACAAGCCGTTAAACTTTTATACGCAATTCAATTAACGCAAGAAAAGACTGATTATCTATTTTCATTACCTTTGTTTTATATAATTATATTAAAAATTAGACACCCCGAAACTTATCCGTATTTTAAGAACGAGTGGCAAGGAAATATCTTTAATCAAAGTATCGGTCAGAAATTTCCTAACTTTCAACGTGAAAAATTTGACTTGAATACAGCCTACAAGGGCAAGGTTGATTATAAAATAGGCGAGTCCATGAAGTTGTTTTGTGACCCAAATACTAAGCTTTATACTTCTGATTCATTTCCTCATAGAGGAATAGGCATGTCTGCAAAAAGCTTAAAAGAGGAAATAGAGATAGGCCTTTATCTGGCTAATGGGAAGCGAGATTCTAAGTTGATAAAGGATTTTTCTAATTACATACAGATTGTTGAGCAAGCGGGTCAGCTATCTTAAACAGCAGTCTATATGAGTAAAGGTTATCAGCTAGATTATTCGGTTTTGTTTTTAACAAGCACAAAAAAAGCGACTACCCAATATGGTAGTCGCTTTTTAGTAAGTATGATTAGCTTACTTATAAAAGGCTTCAACAGTGCCTTTTCTTGTAAGTAAAAGTGGTTGTCCGCGACGATCAAGCCCCTTTGGAGATGCAAATTTTATCCAACCTTCGCTGATGCAGTATTCTTCAACATCAAAACGCTCTTTGCCGTTGAACGTGATACCAATATCGTGTTCAAAAACTTCTTCCACATGATGTGGGCTACGTGGATTAATAGAAAGGCGATCTGGTAAAGCAGGTTTTGCGGTAGTGTCGTTCATGGTCATATTCTATATTGAATGAAGTATGCGCTATTGTAGGCAATACAAAGCTTTCGCTCAAGAGAGATAGTAGTAAATGTGTTTAAAAATGTACTAATTAATGAGTTGTGTATACAAATGAGATTGCGCTTGGAAAATATTTACAGAGGAGGTTTTGAAGATATTCGACTAAATAATTATAAAGGTAAATATATTAATGGGTTATCTCTAACCCACTAAATTGTTTAGCAATTAGATGCTAACAATGTTCTCGGCTTGTGGGCCTTTTTGACCTTGAGTAACAGTAAACTGTACACGTTGGCCTTCAGCTAAAGTTTTAAAACCGTCGCCAGAGATTGCGCTAAAATGTGCGAACACGTCTGCGCCAGATTCTTGCTCGATAAAACCAAAACCTTTTG
>NZ_JADYXC010000043.1:0-11857 GCF_015864505.1 Pseudoalteromonas sp. SWYJ118
TGAAACTTGAAAAAAGCTGTAAAAAAGGTCTGAAAGCTAAGCGTTTCAAAGCTGCACTCGATACTGATTATGCAGATAAAGTTTTACAGCTTATTTATTGAGCTTACGTAATCTTACCCTGTTAAATTATATTTTACGGTTAATTTCTCAAGTTTAATATGTAGTTAAAAATATAACGCGAGTTGCTCAAGCCTTTCACCTTGAATCTATTACCTTCAAACTCCAGACACAAAAAAACCTTGTCACTTTCGTGGCAAGGTTTTTTTATTAAAGAGTCGTTGCTTATTTAGCTGTGAAGCTTACTGGGCGACGTTCTTTACGAGGGCCAGTACGCTTATCACCGCGTTGGCTATCGTCTTTATCTTTACTAAAGGTGCGCTTTTTGTCACCAGCTGGACGCTCAGAGCGTTCTGCACGTGGCTCAGCAGGGCCTTGATCTTGTGTAATTGTTAAGCCCATAGGACGTTTACAAATAAACACTTTTTGGAAATGATCAAGTACATCTTTAGGCATGTTTTGCGGCAATTGAACCGTACTGTGATTGTCGTGTAAACGAATATCACCAATAAACTTGCTTGAGATGTCAGCTTCGTTAGCTATAGCGCCAACAATGTTCTTAACCTGAACACCGTGTTCACGACCTACTTCGATACGGTAAGTATCCATAGGGCCTGCATCACGACTGTTACGTTCGCGAGGTTTACGCTCAGCGCGTTCACCACCACGTTCGCCGCCACGTTCGTTACGACGTCCACGGTCACCACCGCGATCATTGCGGTCGTTACTACGTGGGTTGCGATCGTTACGCTCGTTACGTTCACGAGGTTGAATCTTAACTTCTTCAACTTTAATTGGAGACTGTTGCTGTGCTAAACACAGTAACGCACCCGCTAAGCTTTCAAGAGGAAGTTCAAGTTTTTCAGCCATGTTAGTAGCTATCTCGTTAAAGAATGTAATATCTTTGTTTTCAAGCGCAATAGTTAATTTTGCTTGTAACGCTTCAATACGTTTTTCTTCAACGATTTTTGCAGTTGGTAATTCAACTTGTGCAATTTCAGACTTCGTATGACGAATGATATTTTTAAGTAAATAACGTTCGTTATGTTTTACGAATAAAATTGCTTTACCAGTACGACCAGCACGACCTGTACGGCCGATACGGTGAACGTAGGCTTCAGAATCTTGTGGTATATCGTAGTTGATAACTAAGCTTAAGCGGTCAACATCTAGACCACGAGCAGCAACGTCTGTTGCAATAACAACATTTAGCATGCCGCTTTTTAAGCGTTCTACAGTGCGTTCACGTGCTTGCTGGTTCATATCACCATTAAGTGGAGCAGCAGAGAAACCTTCGCGCTCTAATAACTCAGCAAGTTGTACTGTATCGTTACGCGTACGTACGAAAACAATAGCACCTTCATACTGTTCAGCTTCTAAGAAGCGAACAATAGCTTTATTTTTATGTACGCTTGCATTCCAAAACACTTGCTCAACAGATGATACTGTAGAGTTACGCGCAGAAATATGAACCTGTTCAGGATTGTTCATATACTTGCTGCTGATGTTTTGAATTTGCTTAGGCATAGTCGCAGAGAAAAGACATGTTTGCTTTTCGCGCGGTGTTTTTTCCATGATGCTTTCTACATCATCGATAAAGCCCATACGTAACATTTCATCGGCTTCATCAAGTACAAGTGCTTGTAGAGCATCAAACTTGATAGTGCCACGGTTAATGTGATCGATTAAACGACCTGGAGTTGCAACAATAACCTGAGCGCCACGACGAAGTGCGCTTAATTGGATACTGTAGCTTTGGCCACCATATAGTGCCAATACTTCAATACCACGAACATGTTTAGCATATTGTTCGAATGCCTCAGCAACTTGGATCGCAAGCTCACGTGTTGGTGTGAGTACAAGGATCTGTGGCTGTTTCACAGACGGGTCAATATTATTTAGTAATGGCAGTGCAAATGCTGCGGTTTTACCTGTACCCGTTTGAGCTAGTCCCAGTACGTCCTTTCTTTCTAGCAATAACGGTATACATTGAGCTTGGATTTCAGATGGTGTCTTGTAACCCAACTCTTCAACTGCCTTCAAAATTGCAGGAGAAAGATTTAGAGATTCAAACGTGACTGGTTCTGACATTAATACGCCTCAACGAATTTAAAGAGGCGCGCATTATATAGGATTCGCGAGGAAAATGCTTGTATAAATTGAAACTAATTTGTATGTATTTGATGTTGGTCGAAATTTAACCAGCTCAATATAGGGTTTATTAAACTGGTTAACATATTTAATACAAAGCTTATTTATACAAGCCTAGGTTTTCTTTTGCGTAAGCTTCAAATTCTGTAAATCCACCAATGTGATTTTGGTCTACAAAAATTTGTGGAACAGTAGGGCAAGGCTTACCCGCTGACTTTTCAAGGTCGGCTTTACTAATGCCTTCTTTAATTATGTCGATGTAACGAAATTTAAAGTCATCACGTTCATTTGATAATTGCTCAGCAACATCTTTCGCACGAACACAAAATGGACAACCTTCACGGCCAAAAATTACGGTTAACATAGCTTTCTCCTCAATTTGATTAATATCAGTTTAAATGAATGAAAAATTATTTAAAGAGAAAAAAATCGATTGCACCATTCTAATAAAAGCATAAATCATATTATGCATAGCAATATGATTTGCAAAATGCGAATGAAAAACCAGAGCCCTGTTTGTCTAATACTTAAGTCTATGAATGCAAGTGTGTTTATAAGAATTAATTTATGGCACATAACTTGATGATGTAGAGCTATACATTGGGTTAACGAGAATGCTTTATGAATACTAATAGTCACGTTTTAGAAATTATCCAAGGGGTAATAGGTAAATATTGTGAAACCCAAAGTCAAAAATTCTCTATTACCTTAATCAACAAGTTGCAATGTAACTACGTCTGTTTGCAAATTCCGCCAGAGCAAATGATTGCACAATGCGAGGCGTTTCTTACTCCGGCGCTAGCAGCAGTAAAGCAGTGCTTTTTATTGACGCTCGAAGCAAATATTCAGGGAGTTAGTATTCACTATCAGATTGATGATTCTGAACAAGTAAACACGTTGGATTTTCACGGGCTCTTAGCAACTAAAGAGTCTGTTAGTTTAGCGCTTGATGTTAGACAAAATGTAGACGTTTTAACTGATTGCGAAGCGTTACTCAAAAGCTGTTTAAAAATGTCAGCTAATACTCACGATCGTTTTGGTTTAAATTTTAAATTATTTAATAGCACGCTTAGAGAGTCTGCACAGCTAGAGGATTTACGCCATCTTAGTGGTAACGCATTAATTGATAAATTAAATAGTGACAGCTTAAATACATACATAAAGCTGTGCTCTATCAACGACATTTACGAGCTGAGCCAAGCTCATAAACTATCTAAAAAAATATTAGGCTGGCCATTTTTTGATACCGACTTAATTACTATTTTAACAACATTTCACACACAAACACGTTTATCGGTATTAGTAGCAGACGACAGCTTACCGAGCCAAATTGCTACAAAAGTAATGCTTGAAATGCTGGGCTGCTTAGTAACGTGTGCAGAAAATGGTGCCAGTGCATTAACACTTGCTCAAAATGAACCATTTGACTTGCTACTTTTAGATGAGCGTATGCCAGGAATGTTTGGTAGCGATGTGGCGCAGCAATTAGTTAGGCAAAATACACCTAATAACAATACTCCTAAAGTTATTTTAACGGGGTTAACAGGCGATGAGCAAATAGCTGAGTTGTTTGATAAAGGAATTACTCACTATTTACAGAAGCCAGTGACAAAAGCGGTACTTGAGAAATTTATTAAACCTTGGCAGTTAGCCTCTTAAATTGATTAATAAGGAGAGAGTTATGGATGATTTCTCTAAGACAGCACCTATTTTAATTGGTTTTCAAAACAATTACTTTTTGCCAAAAGGCATTTTGTATGACGAGGTTGAAGAGTCATCAAGAATTACTGGCGTGGGGGAAAATACACTCTATTTATTGACCTTCTGCGCAGAGCAATTTGCTTTAGTTATTAATACACCCATTCACTTTACGCAAAACTATAGCGAGCTTAAAAATCCGATTGGTATATTAAAAGTCATTGCGGTGGGGGCATTTAAAGCAGGTTCGTACTGTGCTCAAACCATTAAGCAGCTAGACCTTTTTAGTAATATTATAGAGGTGGTATTTGGGAAAAGAAGTTTAAATGCTTTTACACATATAGGTTTAGCCGAAAACATCAAAAAACATGGGGCCATTAATATAATTTTAGCGGGTACTGTGTCTTCTATCTGTATTGATTCAACTGTGCGCACTGCTGTTGCACTTGGTTCTAATGCCACTATTTTAAGTGACTGCACACCGAGACGCACTCCTTTTGAACAAGCATTCTACCGTGAAAAGGTTTCCCTTCTTTATGCACGAGTTTGTCAGAGTAATACTTTTATAAAGTATTGGAGAGATCATGAATAATAATGATGAGCTACAAGTTCAAATCCAATATGCACTAGTTGAAAAACTTTCCAATAGTAATCGACGTCAAGCAAAGCTATTAGCTATTTTAGATGAGTGTATTTTTGAGTGTGATAAACATTTGAATTTTACTTATATTAATGAAGCTTGGGAGAAGAAGTTAGGTTACTCAACCGATTCATTAATTGGCTCCAATATTACTAAGTTAATGAATTGCGATGATATTATGCATTTTGTCGCATACAGCTGTTGTTTACTAGAAGGGAAGCAGGCTCCCAGTGTAGAAATACAAATTAAAAGCAGCATCGGGCTCATGAACTGGTTTGAGTTAAGGTTAGTTTATGATGAAAAAAGCGGCTTTATAGGCTCGTTCTATGACATTCAACGTCATAAAGATTCTCAATTTTTGCTCACACAACAACAAAAATATGTAAAACGCTTATCGCTTGTTGCGAGCCATACAAATAACTTAGTAATAATTACAGATAAATTTGGCGTAATTGAGTGGGTTAACAATAGTTTTGAAGTACTTACAGGTTACACCTGTGATGAGGTTATAGGCACTAGCCCAGGTCAATTGCTACAAGGGCCAAAAACATGTGAAAAAAGTCGTAAGGTTATGTCTCACGCTGTAAAAAATGGGCTTCCTTTTCAAGTTGAAACCACAAATTACGATAAGAATGGTAACGTTTATTGGGTTGCTATTGATGCAAATCCAGTGCGAGATGATGAAGGTAAAGTAAAGCATTTTATCGCTATAGAAACTAATATTACGCAGCGAGTTAAAGCTGAACAAGCAATGGCAGAGATAGAATATAACTACCACTCTGTCGTAGATAATATTCCTGATATTGTTCTACGCCTTGATACATTTGGCAATTTATTATTTATAAATCAAGCATGGCAACGCGTCTTACACAGCAATGTAGATGAGAGTCTTGGCTTACCTATAATTAAGTTTATAGCAAAAGAAGATGTCGAAAAAATTAGTAGCACTTTGCTTGATTATAAACAAGGTAAGCGCGATATACGTCGCTTTGATATACGTTTGATTAATGCACAAGGCATAAATAATTGGGTTGAAATGACACTTACTCCCATTGTGGATGGCTACGAAAACGATTTGTTATCTATTGCCGCAACACTTGTTGATATACAAGAACGTATTGAAAGCGAGCAAATATTGCTTGAAGCTAAACATCAGGCAGAAACATTAGCTGAATCTAAAAGCCGATTTATGGCAAATATTAGCCATGAAATTCGCACGCCATTAAATGCCGTTATTGGCTCTGCAGATATTTTGCATCATACCGGTTTAACTTCTGAGCAAATGCGTTACACACAAATGATTAAAACAAGCTCTGATGCATTACTGAGTGTATTGGACGATGTATTAACGTATTCGCGTTTTGAAGCACAAGCTATAACACTCGATAATCAGCCATTTAGTATTGATACGTGTATTGAAGAAGCAATAGATATTATTACCCAAAGTGCTTTGCAAAAAGGGCTTGAGGTTGTTTTTGATTTTTATCCTGATGTCCCCGCTCAAGTAATTGGTGATCATGCACGTATAAGGCAAATAGCCATTAATTTATTAGCCAATGCGATTAAGTTTACTCAACAAGGCGTAATAACGGTGACCGTTAGATGTACTTACATTGGAGCCAATAATTTAAATCTTCATTTATCAGTAAAAGACACTGGAATGGGAATCGCAAAAAATAAAATAGAAAGTATGTTTATGCCTTTTATTCAATCAGATAATTCAATTACCCGAAAACATGGTGGTAGTGGCTTAGGCCTTGCGATATGTAAGCAAATTTGTGATGTAGTAGGGGGAGATATTTCGGTTAACTCTGAGCTCAATAAAGGGAGTGAGTTTATCGTTAATTACCCGTTAAAAATAGACACAACCGACTCAATATTGCGAGAGGGGCTTGCAGCACGAAGTAAAAAGCCAAGAGTATGGATTGTAGGACATAATCAAATTTTAAAAACCGCGTTGGAGCACACACTCACTCGGTTTTCTATCGCTTTTGAGCACTATGAAATATGTCCAGATATCCCTGAGTATGATAGTTTTCCTGATGCAATTGTATTAACTGATCCTCGAATGCTAGCCCAAACACGCGAGTGTATAAATACATATAACTCCCTTAATTCACCATGTTTACTTATCTTAGACTTACTAGGTGAAAGCTTATTACCGCAAAATCTTAACGACAGAGAGCTTAGGTTAAATGGCCCTTTTAAAGTATCGCATGTACCGCGAGCAATTAGTTTATTGGAAGAGCAGTTATTTCATTTAGATATTATATTTACTAATCGTGAACAAAAAAAAGCCTTAGAAAGCTCTTCAGGGTTAACTCAGTTGAATGGGACCAATGTATTGGTTGCTGAAGATAATACTAATAATCAAATAGTAATAAGACAGTTTTTAGAGCAAAAAGGTTGTCGGGTATATATTGCTAGCGATGGGCAAGAGGCAATAACGAAGGCTAAAAACAATAAAATTGATATTATTTTTATGGATATCCAAATGCCAATACTAGATGGGATCTCTGCAACCAAAGCAATCAGAAAGTTAGGTATAGCCACCCCTATAATAGCGCTCACAGCAAATGCAATTCATGGTGATAAAGAGCGATTTATAGAAGCGGGGATGAATGATTACTTAGCTAAGCCAATTGTAAGTGAGACACTTTATTTATTGCTTGATAAATATGCCCCAGAGCAGGTTATTGAATCTAAACATTTAAAGCTCTCTCGTTTAGCGCAAGTGTGGGAGAAGCTGAGCTGAGCAATGAAGGGCAATATAAAAAGTGGGTTTGTGTTGCATAAAACTTGATAAACGAAGAAATTAACCTAGTATTTTAGGAGTAAGTTAAATTTATTGTTTAGTATTTAATGAGTGTTTTTATTATAGTTTTTCAATTTGATTCGCAAATTGCAATTCAAAATAAAAATACAACGTTACGAATTATTTTTGGATTCTAAATTACATTTTTAATTTTATTAATACTTTGATTTTGTTGTTTATTTTATCTTTCGTTTGTTTTTGTTTAGTTGGCACGGCTTTCGCAACATATTAAATATCAAATCAAGACAATTTAGTTAAATTTTTAAGAGGTGCAATATGCAAACAAATACAAAAGCCAAACAACAACCTAAAAGTAATAATTGGGTACTTACACCTGAAATCATGGTTTTGTCTATTTTGCTTGTAGCTACCTTAGTAATAGGTATTACAGTTCTACGCGGTAGCGATTCTGTAGAGCCGTTAACGGACATACAGCCGATTACTTTTACACAAGCTGATGTTGAAAATGCACAGTCGATGAGTAATACGTTTGACTCGCAAAATACTAACTATGCACAACATGTAACAGCCCCTAAAAACGAAAATAACGACACTCTTTCAAACTAGAGACTTTTGCGCAGGTAACTATTTATTGTTGCCTGCGTTTTTTTTATGTTTCCTATCACCGTTTTAACTTTTTCTCCCTAGCTTTAAAATTACGTGTACGCTTTTTAATTCAAGCTGTGCGTAACCAAATTAGTCTTATCAAGCCTTTCTTTATACTCATCTTCAATTACTAATCCTTACTTTTAGCCAACAATTACTAACTGGTTTCTCTGTGCTGTTTGGGCTTGAGTAAGCTCTTATTTATTAATTTAGGTGCATTGCAAATTGAATTGCAAAATGCAAATAAAATGGAAAAATTTAAATACTCAAATAACTAAACTTAACCTTTTGAATTTGCTGTTTTTATTTTTGTTTTATTCACTTTCTAAATGGTCTGTAACTTGCTCTTGATTACATAAGTCACTAAGAGTGAAAATCGGAGCAAAACATGAATGCATTTAAGTACCTAGAATCAGAAAGCCCAGTCAATCTCGCAAGATGGCATGAGTTAGAAAGAATCATGTCGGATGCAATGCAAAATAATTATTTTAAAATGGTTTATCAACCGCTCGTATCATTAGGAACGGGAAAGTTGGTCGGCTTTGAATCGCTAGTAAGGTGCCAATCACCCCGCTTTGGTATTGTAGGCCCTGATGAGTTTATCCCTCATGTAGAGCAATCGGGAATGATTTTAGAATTAGGTGACTGGATTTTTGAGCAATGTTTGTCTGATTTAAAACAGATGCGACATTTTGGTATGACAGATATTGCTGTTTCTTTAAATATTTCACCGGTACAAATTTTAGATGGTGATGTGTTTTCAAAAGTAATGGCTTTGCTAGAAAAGCACCAAATACCACCACAAGCTATTAAAGTTGAATTAACGGAAACAGCGCTCATTCATAGTCCTGATAAAATAGCTAAGGCGTTTGAAAACTTCCATAAAGAAGGCGTAAAGGTGTGGATTGATGATTTTGGCACTGGGTACGCGTCTTTAGGTCTACTTCGTCAATTTGATATCGATGGTTTAAAAATTGATCGCAGTTTTGTAAGTGGTATTGCAACTAATAACGAAGACTTTACGTTATGTAGCGCAATTATTGCGATGGCTCAACGATTGGGCTTACAAACTGTAGCAGAAGGCATTGAAGAGAATGAGCAATTACAAATATTAGAACAACTTGGTTGTGATATTGCTCAGGGGTACTTGCTCGATAAGCCGCAAACATTAACAAAAAGTATTGATACCTGGGCTCTGTAATTGTTTATATTCATTTTGATTTGCAAAATGCAAAAAACAAATTACTCTTAAACTACAATTCTTACATTTTATTAGTGTACGAAGCTTTAACTTACACAAAGGTTATCTATGCCTATATCAGAGCAGTTTATCGATAAAAGTATTACGGAGCTAAATGTTTTAATTCAACTTGAAAAGGATGTTGGAATAAGCGTTTTAGCTCGATTAGTAAACTTATTTATCGATGAATTAGTTACTATGGCTAACCAATTAGATACGGCAATTAGTAATGCAGATATTATAAAAATTAGAGAAATAATGCATGTTTTGAAAAACTCGGCTGCCTTATATGGAGCCGCTCCTTTAGCTGCATTGGCAACACAGTTACACGATTCACCACCACCAACCACAGAAGAAAATTTGCACGCAGCGCTTGTTATTAAGCATAACTTGGATAAAACCCGAGATGCATATCAAATAATGAGTAAGAGTATAGCTATCTAGGAGAAAGCCGTGTCAGATATAATGGGTAAAGGCCTTGTTTATATTGTTGAAGATAGCATCGCAAGTGGTGCTTTGTACGCAAGTCAGCTAGAGCAAGTAGGTTTTGAATGTAAGCATTTCGCAGATGGATATTCTGCTTTGGTCGGTATTAAAGAAAAAATGCCTGCGGTGATAGTACAAGATGTATGCTTGCCTGATATAAGTGGGCTTGAAGTTTTACAATTTGTAAATAAACAAAAAAATCCTGCTAATGTAGTCATGATCACCTCAAATAGTTCTATTGATATTGCAGTGGAAGCTATGCGTTTAGGTGGCTTCGATTTTTTAGAAAAACCCTTCACAAGTCAGCGACTTATTAGCTCAGTAGAAAGTGCGTTAACACCCAAAGAGCAAGCTAAAGTACAACCTTTGGTTCAAAGCAGTGAAAAAAGCCAAGATTTTGTTGGTGAATCTCTCGCAATGAAAACCGTTTTTAGATTGCTAGATAGCGCAGCTAGAAGTAAAGCATGCGTATTTATTACAGGTGAAAGTGGAACCGGTAAAGAAGTATGCGCACAAACCCTTCATGATTCGAGCCCTCGCAGCCAAGGCCCTTTTATTGCTATAAACTGTGCTGCGATCCCTGCTGAATTATTTGAATCAGAATTTTTTGGTCATGTTAAAGGTGCGTTTAGTGGTGCGTTAAGCGATCGAAAGGGCGCAGTTGAAGTAGCCAACGGCGGCACGTTATTTTTAGACGAATTATGTGAAATGGAACTTAACTTACAAGCTAAATTGTTACGCTTTTTACAAACAGGCATATTTAGCAAAGTTGGCAGTAGTGAAGTATTACACAGCGATGTTCGCCTAGTCTGTGCAACAAACAGAAACCCAATAATAGAGGTTGCTGAAGGGCGCTTTAGAGAAGATTTATATTATCGTTTAAATGTTATTCCCGTAAAATTACCTCCTTTAAGAGAGCGCGGAAACGATATATTACTGCTCGCTGAGTATATTTTAAAACAAAAAAGTGATAGTAATGCAAAGTACTTTATTGGCTTTTCTGATGAAGTTAAGGCGCTTTTTTGTAATTACGATTGGCCAGGAAATATTCGCGAACTACAAAATGTAATTGAAAACACAGTCGTTATTAATGATGGAGATATAATTGAAAAGGACATGCTACCAAACTCATTTGGATTAGGCGCTGTAAAGCATTCAAGTTCAACTAAGTCAATTCACAATATAAACGAGCAGGGTGTCCAATTATCTCCTATGTCTGTTCACGATATAGAGCCTTTGTGGCAAGTTGAAAAAAGGGCGATTGAAAATGCAATTAAAAGCTGTGAAGACAACATTCCTCTTGCTGCTGCTTATTTAGGGGTAAGTGCATCCACCATTTATAGAAAAATAAAAGGATGGTCTTAAAGTTGTAATAGATTTTTAATTACATTTTTCAGGTTGAATTAATGAAAGTTACCCTAAGCTCTATGGGTAATAGCAAATTGATTTTTAATCTGAAACAGTAAAAGGAGATCGCAATGAGTAGTACTAGTTTAAAACCTGCGGATATTATGCCATCACTAGTAGTGAGTGATGTTGATGAGAAAAAGATAGATTTAGTCGACAGAATTAGTGACTCTCCGTGGAAAATGATTGTTGTTTATCGTGGCCAGCACTGCCCTAAATGTACTGCGCAACTCAACGAGCTTGCTAAAGTTCATAAAGACTTTAAAGATGCTGGTGTTGAAGTGGTTGCAGTAAGTGGTGATAGCCATGAGCAGCTTAATAAACATCTTGAAAAAATAGATATTAACTTCCCAATTTACTATGGTTTAACAATCGAGCAAATGACAGATTTAGGGCTACATATTAGCGAGCCTCGCAGTGATGCAGAAACTGACCATCCATTTGCTGAGCCAGGGATTTTTGTACTTAATGAAAAAAATCAGCTTCAAATGGTCGATATATCAAACAGCCCGTTTGTTCGTCCTGATTTAGAGCAACTGCTAGGTGGGATTAAGTTTTCAAGAGAAAACGACTATCCGATCCGAGGCACATTTATTAAATAACATTCGTTTTACATGGTTTCAAACAAGGCACTTTTTAGCTGTCTCTTGATCACAAGTCTGGCTCAAGAGATTTTGCTAAATCGTAGCCTTCCAGGATGGCTTGTAACTTAAGCCATCCTTGCCATAACACTTTCACAGATGCACGCCCTGTGCGC
>NZ_JADYXC010000044.1:0-11005 GCF_015864505.1 Pseudoalteromonas sp. SWYJ118
ATTGTTAAAGAACGTTTTGAGTCGCTTTAGCGTCTCAAGGGATGCGAATAATACACCCTTTATTTTTCGAGTCAACACTTAGTTTTAAACTTTCTTTCGACAATTTAAAACCGAAGTTTTACTTAACTCTCTGAGTTGTTCCTGCCTCGCTATGCGTTGGCGTTTCCCGTCTCAGTGGGGTCGCATTATAGGGAGCGGCGGATTTTACGCAAGCGTTATTTGCATAAAATAGTAATTAAAATTAAGCCCCAAGCAAGCACACATGATAAGCACAAGTTACCCACAAAAACCTGTTGATAACTCTTGTTTTTACATAGCTAAACCATTCTATAGCTTTTAATTAAAACCTTAAAAATGCAAAAAGCACCTTATTTAGGTGCTTCTCAAAAGTAATAGTTATTAGAATCTAGGGTCTGTTTATCTTTCAAGGTTAAATTTGCAGCAGCCTGTTTAGTATTCAGGCAAGGCAGAGCCTATGTAGTGTGGTTACTCCCCATAAATAAGCGATAACGTAGCATTAATGCCAAACAGGCGCTGCCCAAAGGGTTCTTCCTAGGGGCTATTTACTCTTTGTTACTCGGTTTTTACTTATTCTTACATGGATGTAAGCCAGTAGGGTAACGCAGGAGCAATTACCGAGCCCGCTAGGTTACAAATCTCGCGCCGCGATTAAACACCCCCTAGTTTGAACAAATTTTAATCCGCAAAGAGCAACAGACCCTAGTATAAAATACTATATAACTTGCGACGATACTTTGCTGCGAGCGCATCACCATCGGGTAAAGAGGCAATAATGGCTAAAAAGCTTGGTTTCGCTTCATTGAAATTCAGATCTTTTTGCAGCACTGTAAATAGTATATCCAATGCTTCTTCTTTTCTGCCTGCTTCATTGAGTAAAATACTGAGCTCTTCTTTTAATTCTAGGTCATTTGGGTACTTTTCTACTTGTTGTTGCTTTTCTTTAATCTCTGGTGAGTCTTTTGCTTCAAGCGCAGCTTCGCATTTTGCTTTTATATTATTAAAGTAAGCATCTTGCTCTTGTACGTCTATTGTATTTATAAGCGCTTGGGCTTCATCTACCTTGTGAATTTGAATACATATGTCTGCAAGCACTAATTTGATGCGTGCATTACCGCTGTCTATTTCATAAGCTTGCTTTGCATAATTAAATGCAGCATTTAAATCTGACTTTAATAACGCTTGTTTTGCTTGCTCTAACAGTAAGTCTTGTTGTGCAGGTAGATGTTTCCCTAGGGCTTCTCGTATTTGTGCTTCAGTTTGAACACCAGCAAGTAAATCGACTGGTGCTGAGTCTTTTAATAATACAAGTGTAGGTAATGTTTGTAGCCCTACTTGTTGTGCAAGTTGAGAAGCTAGGGCTTGTTCTGCATCACAATCTAGGTTTGCCACTACTATGTAGCTTGCATATTCAGCTGCTACTTTATCTAAAATTGCAGCCTGTCCTATGCAATCAGGACTTTGTGGTGAGAAAAAGTTAAGCAACACTAATTTTTGTTGTGATGTTTCACCGAGTACTTGTTGAAGGTTTTGTGCATTAATACTAACTATGTTGCTCATTGAATTGATTGCCATATTCATCTATTTAGGTTTTTATATGGTGGTGAACATAATAATTACAAGTCATATACCTAAATCATCCGGTATACATATTCAACAATGAGGGAAAACATGAAATTAACTTATCTAAGTGCAATACTTTTATTAGCAAGCCCATTAGTACAAGCAAATGGACTCGATTTGAATTTAAGCAAAGCCATGCCAGCTATAGAAAAGTTTTACCTCGATTTACACCAATCGCCAGAGCTTTCTTATCACGAACAAGAAACGGGTAATAAAATAGCGGATAAATTAACTCAGCTGGGTTTTAAAGTAACAAGTAATGTAGGTGGCTTTGGTGTTGTCGGCATTTACAAAAACGGAAACGGTCCAACCGTGATGATCCGTACTGACACCGATGGCTTACCTATTATAGAGCAGACAGGAAAGTCCTATGCCTCAAAAGTTAAAGTAATTGACGAGCATGGTGCTAAAGTAGGTGTAATGCACGGTTGTGGCCACGATATTCACATGAGCTCTTTTATTGGTACTGCTGAGCAATTAATAGTACACAAAGATCAATGGAAAGGCACTTTGATGATGGTTGCACAGCCTGCCGAAGAAGTTGGTGGGGGTGCTAAAGCCATGTTAGGCGAAGGACTATTTAGTAAATATGAAAAACCTGATCATATAATTGCGTTACATGTAAGTGCTAGCGTCCCCGCTGGTAAGATATCAATGAAAAATGAATACACTATGGCAAGTGTAGATTCTGTCGATATTACAATAAAAGGTAAAGGTGGTCATGGTGCTTATCCGCATACAACTATAGACCCTGTGATTATAGCTGCACGCACAGTACTTGCTCTGCAAACAATCACAAGCCGAGAACTTTCACCGCTAGAGCCTTCGGTTATTACGGTTGGGTCTATTCATGGTGGCTCAAAACATAATGTGATTTCGGATGAAGTAAAACTACAACTCACTCTCAGAAGCTATAACCCAAATGTTAGAAGTGCTCAAATAGCAGCAATAAAACGAATCACGGCAGGTATTGCACAAAGTGCTGGCCTAAATGAATCAAACTACCCTGTAGTATATGTACATGAAGATGAATCTATTCCATCTACTTATAATAACCCTGCACAAACAGACATTGTTAGAAACTCTATTGCCAGCGCAATTGGTGATACTAATGTGCTTGAAACACAAGCTGTAATGGCGGGTGAAGACTTTGGCCTATACGGACGCACCGATGAAAATATCCCGATTACCTTATTTTGGCTAGGAGGTGTAAACCAAGCACAATATGCAGATTCGATAAAAACAGCTGAAGTACTCCCTTCCCTACACTCTAGTAAATTTGCACCAGATTATAAAGTTGCTATCCCTACCGGAATAAAAGCAATGAGTAACGCTGCTGTTGCTTTATTTAATAAGTAACCTGAATTCTGGATAATAAATCTATCTCAAGTAGAGTTCAGGTTAAGTAATATCGTTTAATAAAATGGCTCTGTAGCTAACTAGCAACAGAGCTTTTTTTATAACTCGACTTTTTAAAGGTCGCTTTTCCACCTCGTTTAGCAAAGCGTTTTTTAGGTGAGCTTTTTGGTAACCTTGCAAATGCATTGCTATCGCAGTTTGCTGCTAATTGTACAAACCCATTTAGCTCAGCAAGTAAAGGCTGTAAAAATTGCTGATAACTCATTACTTGCTGCGCGATATCACCTAAGCTCGATTCCCACTTTGCGGTTAAATCAGGACTCGCTAAACCTTGTGGTAATACGCTAATAAGGGCAAGTCCCGTTTCGGTCGCTCTAATTGACTTACCTTCACGTTTTAAAAAGCGCCGCTTGAATAGCAACTCGATTATTCCCGCACGTGTTGCCTCAGTCCCTAAACCATCAGTGTCTTTTAATACTTTTTTAATTTGTGGATCTTTAACATAACGGCTAATGCCCGTCATCGCAGCCAATAATGTAGCGTCGGTAAAATAAGCAGGAGGTGATGTATGCTTTTCGACCACTTCGCCTTGCTCACAAAAAAGAGGCATACCTTTAGTTAAAGGAGGTAACGTAGCTTCATCTTTTAATTCAGACTTACCCATTAATACCTTAAAGCCCAGGCTTACATCTTGTTTTGCATTTGCTTTAAATAATCCGCCAGCGATTGTTATCTCTGCTTTAGTTTCGTTATATATATAGTCGGGATAAAACTGAATTAGGTAATGGCGGCTTATTAATTGATATACCTTCGCTTCGTCACCGTTCAAACTCGCTGACTTTAACTGCTTAGCCGTAGGCACAATGGCATGATGCGCAGCCACTTTTGAATCGTTAAAACATTTACTGCGCTTTTTTACATCAGCCCCATTTACCAATTCTGTGCTTTGCCCACCATTAGCACTTATAGCTTTAAAAATAGCTGATGCATCTTGATGGTGATCTTTAGGTAAATAACGATTATCCGAGCGTGGGTAAGTAATTAATTTATGACGTTCGTAAAGTATTTGGCAAATATCCAACACTTTTTGAGCTGGCATACCAAATGCTTTAGCCGCATCTATTTGCAGTGCAGATAGGTTATACGGTAATGGAGCACTTTGTTTTTTTTGTTTTTGGTCAAGTGAAGTAAGCTCAGCACTTTGCTTTGTAATGCGTGAAGCAACATTTTGTGCGAGTGCTTTGTTAAGTATTCGCCCTTCTTCATCTTGATGTGGCTCACATGCTTTACTAGGAACCCACTTAGCTATGAATGGCTGGTTATCTGGAGTAAGTAAATGCGCCAGTACATCGTAAAAAGGCTTAGATACAAAGTGTGCTATTTCGTTATCTCTATTAACAACAAGACCTAAAATAGGGGTTTGTACTCGCCCTACCGAAAGCACATTACCAAACCCTGCTTTTTGCCCAGCTAGTGTGTATGCACGTGTTAAATTCATACCAAATAGCCAATCAGCACGAGAGCGCGCTAAAGCAGATACACTTAACGGAATAAAATCTCGATTAGAACGCATAGTACCCAGTGATTTTTTTACCGCCGATAAGTTTAAATCACTAATGAGTAAACGTTGCGTACTCTGCTTTTTAGCCTGACTTATTTTAGCTTCTTCAATTACTTGATCGACTAGTAGCTGGCCTTCACGGTCTGGATCGCCAGCGTGAATAAGTTGCGAGGCTTGTTTAATTAATTTTTTTAAAACAGTGAGCTGTTTGCGAGTTTTGGTTTTGGCTTTTAACTTCCACTGTTCAGGTATTATAGGTAAGTGTTCAAACTGCCACTTTTTAAAGCGCTCATCGTAATCATCGGGTTCTGCTTGTTCTAGCAAATGTCCAATACACCACGACACACAATCGCCATTAGCGACTTCTATATAACCATCATATTTTTTATGTGGTTTTGGTAACGCATCAGCAATAGCGCGTCCAAGTGAAGGTTTTTCTGCAATGTAGAGTTTCATAGCCTGCTCATCACTGTTTATATAAACAGTAGTCTAGCACAGCTATTTTAAAGGAGGGAACTTTTTGTAACTATTGGCTAGCTGGGCTTTTTTTGTCTTTTGTTAAAATATAAATAAGCGGAAGATAACAAACAACAACGGTGCCTATATTAATAAATGGCAATAAGGTTTTATAAATGTATGTACTATAAGAAAGATCCCATAAATGGCGGTCGACTAATCTAAATAGCTGTAAAATTGGTGCCATAATAACAACCAATTGACCTAATACGCATTGCCATAAATAAACCTTATCTTTTAAACCCAGATATGCGATGAGTGCCATCCAAGCAATATCATTAAAGGCCCAAACAAGGTATCGATAAACATAAATCCCATTATCAAACTCTTTCAAGTAAGGATGAATAATGGTTCCATATAAAAAAAAAGCGGCTGTAATTAAAGCGAAACGCAGGGCCAAATAATCTTTTCTAAAATAAAAGATGAAAATAGCAGGGCTTAAAATAAACACCCAACTAGTATCTAATATCAATATAGTCTTTAAAAACCATTCAGGCATTAGAGTTAATCAAGTTTTTTTTCATCATCGTCATTACCACCGCCATTTCCTGGCATATGACTAAACTTATCGACCTTTTTCATAAACTATTCCGTTACATTTGTTAAAGAAAGCATACTTTATGATAAATAAGTGTGTTTGCCAATAAAAGTTATCTTACATCTATAGGAGCTGACTCTTTTGCTTTACCTTGTAATATAGATATTTCTACTCGGCGATTCCTGCGGCGATCTTCATCGGTGTCATTCGGTACAAGTGGTCGTGTTTCAGCTCGACCAACCACCATCATTCGGGTTTTATCAAATCCTTGGACTTTTTGCAGTTCACTTGCAACGGCTACAGCACGCTTTGATGATAGGTCCCAATTATTAATATATAACTCATTCGATACCTGAAAATCATCTGTATGGCCAGATACTGTTATTTCACCGGGTACATCTTTTAACAGCACACCGATATCTTGAATTATAGGTTTAAACTTAGGTTGTAAAAATGCACTACCTGAAGGAAATGAACCATTCTCTCTAATGCGAATAATTATTTGCTGCCCTAAAGACTCAAGCTCAATTGCGCCATCGATTATTTGCTTTTCAAGCTGCTGCGCTATCTTTTTAACAAGCTCGTTAGTTTGCTCCTGATCGGCTGCTGAAGTTGCTTGCTCAGAAGATTCTTCTTGTGAGGTACTACGAGATTCGCCACCGCGTTTATCCCCGCGCTGTTCTTGCCTGCCGCCTGCTGAGCTTTCATCGCCAGCCTGAAACTCTAACATTTGTTGAGTCATTTCGACTGTTTGCTGCTGAATGGTTTCTATTGGGGTTGGCTCTGGTTTACCTGGGGTAAACTCCATGGCAATAACAGAGGTCCCTTTAGGGATGTCTTTTACTTCAATTTTATTCTGCACACCAAAAGCAAACTTCATAGAGCCCGCAATTTGTTTAAACTTAAGTACATCCATTTCTGAAAACGCGAGCAAGAGTACAAAAAAGCACATTAACAGTGACATTAAATCGGCAAACGTTCCCATCCATGCAGGTAGACCTGGTGGTGGGCATTTGCACTCTTGATCAGACATAGTTACTCCTCGGTATCTACTTTGCGTTTAGATTCAGCTAAGTAATTTTTCAAAATACCTTCGATTACTTTTGGATTCTGACCATCTTGTATACCTAAAATAGCATCCAAAATTAAACGCTGATTCATAGCTTCCTCATCTTTACGCAGTTCAAGTTTTACCTGAATAGGAATTGCCACTACATTGGCTAAAAACGCGCCATATAAAGTTGTTAATAGTGCTACTGCCATTGCAGGACCAATTGCCTTCGGGTCATCCATGTTAGACAACATTGCAACCAAACCAATTAGAGTACCAATCATGCCCATTGCAGGCCCTATATCAGCTAACGACTTAAATAAACCCGCGCCCAATTCATGGCGAGTCGTAGTTAGAGAAATATCTTTTTGAAGTGTAGCGCGAACTACATCTGCATCATGGCCATCAACGAGCATATCGACGCCTTTGCGCATAAAGGGGTTTGGAATTTCAGCTTCTTCGAGTGCTAAAAAACCGCCTTTACGAGCTGAATCAGCAAGTTCTACTGCTTTTTCGATAAGTATTTCTGGCGTTTCGATTTTAAACATAAACGCTTTGGCAACAACTTTACCTATCCCCAAAAATTGCGACATAGTGAAGTTTGATAAAACAATAAAGAGTGAACCACCAAATACAATAACCACAGACGGGGTATTGTAAAACATAGCCATTTCACCGCTACTACTCATAAACATAGACATGACAATTAAGCCAATTGCGCCTAGGATCCCGATTATGGTTGCTAAATCCACATTTCCTCCAGAAGTTTCATGCTTAATGGCCTTATCATAAACTTTTATTATTAACTGCTTATCGGCAACATATTGAATTGCTTAAGCCATTTTTATAAATAAACATAAAAAGCAGCCTTTAGCACTATCTTAGGTCAAGTTATAAGGGCTACCTAATTATCAATTGATTTATTAAACCAACAGACCGCTATTAAGGCTTTATTAATGCACTTGAAATATAATTTAACGTTATAAAGGTAAAAAACCAATATCATCCTTTGACCTAGTTTAGCATTCCCCCTAAAATTGACCCTAAATTTATTATGTAAGCTGAAATAAAGATGGCGACTAAAAAACCTGAAAACTTAAGTTTCGAACAAGCACTAGAAGAATTATCTACAATCGTTAGTGACATGGAACAAGGTGACTTATCGCTTGAGCAATCGTTAAAGCAATTTGAGCGTGGAATTGCATTAGCAAGTGCTTCATCAGGGAAATTACAGCAAGCAGAACAAAAAGTATCAATTTTGATGGGGAATGGCGAAAAGTCAGTACTTACAAATTTTGATAATGATATGGAATAGCTGTGAGCATAAAAAATCATATTGAACGTGCTCAAAAAGATGTAGTAGCGACCTTACAACAGCATTTTAACCAGCCTCTAGATACAGAAGAAACGGTAAAGAACGCCACCCAGTATGGATTATTTAATGGCGGTAAAAGATTACGTCCATTTTTAGTTTATGCCACAGGTAAAATGCTCGGCGCAAACCATCAAGACTTAAACGTACTTGCTGCTGCAATTGAGTGTATTCATAGCTATTCGTTAGTCCATGATGACTTACCAGCAATGGATGATGACGACTTACGCCGCGGACGCCCTACTTGTCATATAGAGTTTGGCGAGGCAAATGCAATTTTAGCCGGTGATGCTCTTCAAACTCTTGCTTTTGAGCTTATTGCGAATCACAAATTTGAATGCTCATCGCAAACACAAGTAAAAATGATTGCTACACTTGCCCATGCATCAGGCCTTCAGGGTATGGTTGGCGGACAAGGCCTTGATATAGCAGCAACTGATAAAGTAATTACCGTACAAGAGCTTGAGCGAATACATAAGCTAAAAACCGGGGCTCTAATTAATTGCGCAATTACACTTGGTGCACTGTGCAGTGAAAAGGCTGATCAACAAACCTTAGAAAATTTAAGTGTTTTTGGGTATGCTATAGGGCTAGCATTTCAAGTACACGACGACATTTTAGATGTTGAAGGCGATACAGTTATTTTAGGAAAGCCACAAGGCTCCGATATTGCCGCGAATAAAGCGACATATCCGGCGTTATTAGGTATGCTAGGCGCTAAAGAAAAGGCGCAAAATTTAATACAACAAGCCCATGAAGCGTTAGCAAATATAGATGCTGACACAACACTTCTTGCGTCGCTAGCAAATTACCTAATTGAGCGTGACCACTAATTTTTGCTCATACGTATTGCAATTAGCACTGACATTATTACTCAACATTAATTATTCGTAAAAGCTTTGAATTAATTAATGTTAGCGAAGGATATATATAAAACCATGACACTTGATAGTAGCAAGTATCCATTACTTAATTTGGTTGACGAGCCAGCCCAATTGCGTGACTTAGCGCAAGACAAACTCCCTGCATTTAGCAATGAGCTGCGCGATTATTTACTCAACTCAGTATCGCAAAGTAGCGGTCATCTAGCGTCTGGTTTAGGGACGGTTGAACTAACCGTTGCGCTGCATTATGTTTATAACACTCCAGACGATCGCCTAGTTTGGGATGTGGGTCATCAAGCTTATCCGCATAAAATTCTTACTGGTCGTCGCGAGCAAATGCACACCATTCGCCAAAAAGACGGTTTACACCCTTTTCCTTTTCGCGATGAAAGCCAATACGATACGTTTAGCGTAGGCCATTCAAGCACCTCTATTTCAGCTGCCTTAGGTATGTCTATTGCTGCACAAAAAGAAGGTAAAGGTCGAAAGTCTGTAGCCATTATTGGTGACGGAGCTATAACCGCAGGCATGGCATTTGAAGCGATGAATCATTTAGGTGATGTAAAATCAGACATGCTTATTATTTTAAATGATAACGAAATGTCGATTTCTGAAAATGTTGGCGCATTAACAAATCACTTTGCTCGAATTTTATCAGGTAGCTTTTATACTAACATTCGTGAAGGTAGTAAAAAGTTACTCTCAGGAGTGCCTCCGGTAAAGCAACTTGCCAGTAAAATGGAAGAGCACATTAAAGGCATGATGATCCCGGGTACCTTCTTTGAAGAATTAGGCCTAAATTACATTGGTCCCATTGATGGTCACGATGTAAACATGCTTGTAGATACATTACGTAATATGCGTAATTTAAAAGGCCCACAGCTTTTACATATAAAAACGCAAAAAGGTAAGGGCTATAAACCGGCTGAAGCCGATCCTATTGGCTATCATGGTGTACCAAAATTCGATCCGAGCACAACTAGCCTACCTAAATCTAAACCTAGTGCTGCTACTTTTTCAAAAGTATTCGGCGATTGGTTATGTGATATGGCCGAACAAGACAGCAAGTTAATGGCTATCACGCCTGCAATGCGCGAAGGTTCAGGCATGGTACGTTTTTCTAAAGAGTTTCCAGATCAATACTTTGATGTGGCCATTGCTGAGCAGCATGCGGTTACTTTAGCTGCTGGCTTTGCCTGTGAAGGTTTAAAACCTGTTGTTGCTATTTACTCAAGCTTTTTACAACGTGCGTATGACCAATTAATACATGATGTTGCACTGCAAAACTTACCTGTATTATTTGCCATTGACCGCGCTGGTATTGTGGGAGCCGATGGTGAAACTCACCAAGGTGCGTACGATTTAAGCTTTATGCGCTGCATTCCAAATATGGTAATTATGGCACCAAGCGATACCAACGAGTGCCGTCAAATGCTGTACACCGGCTATAAAGCAAATTGCCCAGTTGCTGTTCGTTACCCTCGCGGTAGTGCAGGTACTGCAGACATTGAAAGCACTATGCAACTGCTTGAAATAGGTAAGGCAGATACAATTAAGAACGGCAGTAAAATTGCCATTTTATCGTTCGGTACATTACTTGAAAATGCACAGCTTGCTGCAGATGAATTAGATGCAACGCTTGTTAATATGCGTTTTATTAAACCACTTGATACCGCACTTTTAAATGAGCTTGCAACTAGCCACGATGTAATTGTTACGCTTGAAGATAATGCGATTGCTGGCGGTGCCGGCTCTGCAGTTAACGAATTCTTAGCAACGCAAAAAGCTGATATTAATATCCTTAACTTAGGTATTCCTGATGAGTTTATTAAACACGGCACCCAAGATGAAATGCACGATGAAATGGGGTTAGGCGAGCAAGGAATATTAACCGCTATTAAAGCGTTTATTAATTAACTTCCTATACATCTAAAGTTGAGCATATTAAAAAAGGAGCCTAGGCTAATGCCAGTCAGTTAAGCTGACTGGCATTTTTCTTTTTATGGGGATACTTAGATGGTTTTGGCTTAACCCATCGGGGATATCTTCTATCCTCTCGTCTAGCTGGAAGCTTAAATAAGAC
>NZ_JADYXC010000045.1:0-10000 GCF_015864505.1 Pseudoalteromonas sp. SWYJ118
GGTCTTATTTAAGCTTCCAGCTAGACGAGAGGATAGAAGATATCCCCGATGGGTTAAGCCAAAACCATCTAAGTATCCCCATAAAAAGAAAAATGCCAGTCAGCTTAACTGACTGGCATTATGCCTAAAGCATCCTTTTAAAAATCTTAAAATTACTTATTGTACTAACTCTTGCTCACTAAATTCTTCATCAAACATTGGGCTTGATAAGTAACGCTCAGTTGCACTAGGTAGGATAACAACAATATTTTTATCTGCGTTTTCAGGTTTTTCAGCAATTCGCTTAGCTGCAACAACCGCAGCACCTGACGAAATACCGACTAAAATACCTTCTTTTTTCATTAACTGATGCGCCATTGCAATTGCGTCTTCGTTAGATACAAGCTCGGCACCATCAATTAAGTCCATATCTAAGTTGCCAGGGATAAAGCCTGCACCAATACCTTGGATTTTATGAGGGCCAGGTTTAATTTCTTCACCGGCAAGCGTTTGGCTAATAACAGGAGAGTTAGTTGGCTCAACAGCAATAGACTTAACGTTTAAACCTTTTTCTGTTTTAAGGTAGCGGCTAACACCTGTAATAGTACCACCAGTACCTACACCTGCTACAAAAAAGTCTACTTTGCCGTCAAGCGCATCGTAAATTTCAGGGCCTGTTGTTTCAAAGTGAATTTTTGGGTTTGCAGGGTTTTCGAATTGTTGTAATAAAATATACTTATCAGGTGCTGTTGCTTGAATTTCTTTTGCTTTCTCAATTGCGCCATTCATACCTTTAGCACCGTCGGTAAGCACTAGATTTGCACCTAATGCTTTTAATAGCTTGCGACGTTCTAGGCTCATGGTGTTTGGCATAGTAAGTGTTAACTTGTAACCACGTGCTGCTGCAACAAATGCAAGTGCAATACCGGTGTTCCCCGATGTTGGTTCTATAAGTTCTTTACCTTCAACAAGCTGACCTGATTTTTCAGCTTCCCAAATCATCGATGCACCAATGCGGCATTTGATACTAAAGCTTGGATTACGAGATTCAACTTTAGCGTATACATTCCCACCTGTAACACGGTTAAGTTTTACCAGCGGTGTATTACCGATGCTTAGTGAGTTATCTTCAAAAATAGTAGACATAATGTTCCTTTGGATGCAATCTGATCAACGTGTTAATAGCCTTTGCTACTAACTATATAAACACACTTTACTGTGAGTTTAAAAAAACTAAAGTAAAGTTTGGCTATAACATATATCTATTGGGCTTATAACCAGCCGAAATAAAAATCAATTATTAACGGTGCTTTAGTTATTATAGGTGCGGGCTTAATTTGAAATTTAAAGAGTAAAAACTCGTTTAGTCAAAAAATGTTCGAAAGAGCATTGGATCAAGCTGTATTTGTTCGTTATTTGTGCATATGAATGTAACTTGAATAGTTTTATCACACAATGCGTCTAAAACATGATAAAAACACGTATCTAAATTCAATTAAGCAATCACAATGAAGTTAATCTTAAAATTAATTGCCGGTATTGTGGCCGGTATCTTAGTCGGACTGTATGTACCTATAACTGGTGTTGAACTTTTATTTACAGTAAAAGAGCTGATTGGTCAAATTATCTCCTTTACCATCCCTCTTATCATTTTATTTTTTATTGCATCGGGTATTGCTGGCCTACCAAAAGGGTCTGGTCACTTACTTGGTAAAACAGTAGGGTTTGCTTACAGCTCTACCATTATTGCAGGTACGCTTGCATTTTTATTAGTAAGTGCTGTTATACCTTTTTTAAGTGGTGGCATTACATTTGAAACAGAAGTTGCTACTGAAATAGGTAGTTTTATTGATTTAGAAATCCCGCCACTTATGGGCGTTATGACTGCACTTGTTACTGCTTTTGTATTTGGTATAGGCATGAGCCAACTAGAACTTGATACGCTTAAAAAGGTGTCTGATCAGGGTCGTGATGTAGTGGACGGGTTATTATCGAAAGTAATTATTCCAGCTTTACCATTTTACATTGCTGGCGTATTTGCCGAAATGACGGTGGCAGGCACTGTGGTAGATACGTTGCAAACATTTGGTGTAGTACTAATTGCAGCGCTTGTTATGCATTGGTTATGGTTAAGCGTTTTATATATAGCGACAGGTATATTGTTAAAACGTAATCCAATCGAATTAGTTAAAAATATGCTACCAGCTTACTTTACAGCGTTAGGTACTATGTCAAGTGCAGCAACGATTCCAGTATCGCTTCAATCAAGTAAAGCAAATAACGTTAAAGAAGATGTAGCTAACTTTACAGTGCCACTTTGCGCGACTATTCACTTATCTGGCTCAACTATCACTATAGTAACCTGTGCAATGGCTGTTATGTTTTTATCGCCAAGCATGGAAGTTCCTTCATTAATGGGTATGCTACCGTTTATTATGATGTTAGGTGTAGTAATGATTGCAGCACCGGGTGCGCCAGGTGGTGCAGTCATGTCGGCGCTTGGTTTATTAACAAGCATGCTTGGGTTTAATGAAGGTGCTGTTGCATTAATGATTGCACTTTATTTAGCACAAGATAGCTTTGGTACTGCGTGTAATGTAACGGGTGATGGTATCATTGCGTTATGGGTTGACAGATTTAGCGAAAAATCGTCATCTTAAACTATTAGAGCGAGGCAATAATATTAATTATTGTTTCGCTTTATGTATGTTACTGTGGCAAATTAATTTAATTAAATTGCATGTTGTTAGGTAAGTGAGGATGTTCCATTGATTAATGTACTTTTAGTTGATGACCATGAACTTGTACGAACAGGAATCAAGCGTATTCTTGATGACGTACGAGGGTTTAAAGTAATTGGCGAAGCTAAAACTGGCGAAGAGGCTGTACAGTTTTGTCGTCAGCATGCGCCAAACATAGTATTAATGGATATGAATATGCCAGGCATGGGCGGATTAGAAGCGACTAAAAAGATTTGTCGTTACTGCCCAGATGTAAAAATTATTGTGCTTACTGTTAATTGTGAAGACCCGTTTCCGAGCAAGGTAATGCAAATTGGTGCACATGGCTTTTTAACTAAAGGTGCAGGTTCTGATGAAATGGTTCGTGCCATTCGTTGTGTTCATGCTGGTCAGCGTTACATTGCACCTGAAATTGCACAGCAGATAGCGCTTGCACAAGTGACAGGCCGCACAGATGAAAACCCTTTTCAGAGTTTATCTGAGCGCGAACTGCAAATTATGCTTATGATCACCAAAGGTGAAAAAGCACAAAATATAGCTGAACGCTTAAATCTAAGCTCTAAAACAGTAAATAGCTATCGTTACCGTATGTTTGAAAAGTTAAATGTAGGTGGTGATGTTGAGCTTACCCATTTAGCTATTCGTCATAAAATGATTGATATAGACGTTTCGTACTAACTATAATTTATGTCTGAATTCGATCACGTACATTTTCTCAAAACGCTATCAAGTGAGCCGGGCGTATACCGCATGCTTGATAGTGACAACCAAGTTATTTATGTTGGTAAAGCAAAGCATCTAAAAAAGCGTGTGAGCAGTTACTTTAGAAGTAACATTACCGATAGCAAAACACGCGTTTTAGTGAGTAATATTTGTAACATTGAAGTCACCCTCACCAATACTGAAACCGAAGCGCTGCTGCTAGAAAATAATCTAATAAAAAAATATCAGCCTCGGTACAACATATTATTACGCGACGATAAGTCGTACCCCTATATTTTACTCACTAGCCATAAACACCCTCGTTTAGCATTTCATCGTGGCAGTCGTAAAATTAAAGGTGAGTACTTTGGGCCTTTCCCAAGCGCAGGAGCGGTATCTGAAAGCTTGCGGTTAATGCAAAAAATATTTCCTGTTCGTCAATGTGAAGATGCTTATTACCGCGCAAGAAGTCGCCCGTGTCTGCAATATCAACTTAAACGTTGCTCAGCTCCATGTGTAAATAAAGTAACTGATGATGATTACAGTGAGCAAGTTGACTATGTTCGTAAATTTTTAACGGGTAAATCTCACGAAGTTATTGCTGATTTAATAAAAAAAATGGAAGCAGCCAGCCTGCAATTAAACTTTGAATTGGCGGCAAAAGTTCGCGACCAAATAATGCTACTTCGTAAAATGCAGGAGCAACAGTCTATTTCTGGTAACTTTGCAGAAATGGATGTTGTCGGTTTTGCGCATTTAAACGGGTTAAACGGCATTCATTTATTAATGATCCGCGATCATAAAGTACTGGGTAGTAAAACCTATTTTCCAAAAGTACCTAAAGATTCGAGTGAGCAAGAAATATTGACTTCATTTTTAGGACAGTACTATTTAGCGCCAGGAGCAACAGGGCGTATTGCAAAAGAAATCATATTACCGTTTGAAATAGAAGAGAGCGGGGCACTCGGCGAAGCGCTTACACAAATAAGTGAGCGCAAAGTAATCCTTAAAGTGGTCACTCGTGGTGAGCGTGCGCAATACTTACAACTGGCCAATAAAAATGCATTAAACAGTATTGCGGTTAAACAAAGTACCCAAGACTCTATTAATAAACGTTATGCACAATTAAAAGCAACACTGCGACTTGACGATATTACCCGAATGGAGTGTTTTGATATAAGCCACACCATGGGGGAGAACACCGTTGCAAGTTGTGTTGTATTTGACTCACAAGGCCCAAATACAAAAGAGTATAGGCGCTACAACGTAACAGGTATTACAGGTGGCGATGATTATGCTGCAATGGAATTTGCACTTAACAAGCGCTATAACAAGTTAGTAGACGAAGACAAAATTCCAGACGTTATCTTTATTGATGGCGGTAAGGGGCAGTTAGGACGCGCTGAGCAGTACTTTTCTAATTGGCCGCACACTAAAATGCCTTTATTAGTCGGTGTTGCAAAAGGAACGAGTCGTAAACCCGGTCTTGAAACACTATTGATTGACAGTGGACGCAAAACCATTCCGATGGATTCAGATGCGCCTGCGCTTCATTTGATTCAGCATATACGTGATGAGTCTCACCGTTTTGCTATTGCAGGGCATCGTAATAAACGACAAAAACAACGTACACAATCACTACTAGAAGAAATAAATGGAGTAGGTTCTAAGCGTCGCCAAACATTATTAAAATATTTAGGGGGCATGCAGGGTGTAAAAGCTGCTAATATAGAACAGTTAAAGAAAGTTCCTGGGATCAGCCCTGACATGGCTGAGAAGATATTTAACCATTTGCATGATAAGGGCTAGCCCTACATGCGAATATAGCAAAAAAGACATATCCAAGTAGTTATGTGGAATATTCCAAACACACTCACAACATTTAGACTTTTTCTTATCCCCGTTTTTTTGGTGATATTTTATTTGCCTTATAGCTGGGCTTTTTTTGCTGCCGCCTTTATTTTTTGGCTTGCATCGATCACCGATATATTAGACGGTTATTTGGCAAGAAAGCTTGAGCAATCAACTCCTTTTGGTGCTTTTTTAGATCCTGTTGCTGACAAAGTAATGGTATGTGCTGCACTTGTAGCGTTATCTGATCAGTACCAGTCAATGTATATGACAATACCTGCTCTTATTATAATAAGCCGTGAAATTATCATATCTGCACTTCGTGAATGGATGGCAGAGCAGGGTAAGCGTGGTAATGTAGCTGTATCAAATATGGGTAAAATAAAGACGGCTGCACAAATGTTAGCCATTATCGGTTTGATTTGGCAATATGATACGTGGATGAACTATTTAAGTTTTGGACTACTGTACATTGCGACCTTTTTAACCTTGAGTTCTATGATGCAATATTTACGTGCAGCATGGGGTGAATTGACTAAAAATTAACTCTAAATGTATAATAACGCACCGTTTTAGATAAAAAACAAGCAAACAGTTCAAAACTAGCATTTTTTGTATTGACGCGTTTAATAATCTCTGTAGAATGCGTCCGTGTTGAGAGGGCATAGCCCCCGAGATAAACAAAACGGTAATTAATCAGTTACCTGAATGTTCACATAAATCATCATGTGTTAATTCAAATAACTGATAAATAAAATGCGGTACTAGCTCAGTTGGTAGAGCGCGACCTTGCCAAGGTCGAGGTCACGAGTTCGAGCCTCGTGTACCGCTCCAAGTTTATCTCAAGGTTATTACTCCAGTATTGGGGCGGAATGGCAGAGTGGCCATGCACCGGATTGCAAATCCGTTTACCTCGGTTCGACTCCGGGTTCCGCCTCCATTTCAACACTCCACACGCTTTAATTAGCAAACTCGATGCCCGAGTGGTGGAATTGGTAGACACAAGGGATTTAAAATCCCTCGACTAACAAGTCGTGCCGGTTCAAGTCCGGCCTCGGGCACCACTTTGTGGTTTAATTACATTACCAAGTGTAATTTATAAAATAGTTAATTTAGAATTAATATGATGCGGTACTAGCTCAGTTGGTAGAGCGCGACCTTGCCAAGGTCGAGGTCACGAGTTCGAGCCTCGTGTACCGCTCCATATTAGTTTTATCCACTTGCTTTTAATAGCAAACTCGATGCCCGAGTGGTGGAATTGGTAGACACAAGGGATTTAAAATCCCTCGACTAACAAGTCGTGCCGGTTCAAGTCCGGCCTCGGGCACCACTTTAAATTATTTTACCAAGATGATTTGAAGTTGATAAAACAGTATTTTGCGGTACTAGCTCAGTTGGTAGAGCGCGACCTTGCCAAGGTCGAGGTCACGAGTTCGAGCCTCGTGTACCGCTCCAAATTATTTGGATACATTTAGGCGGAATGGCAGAGTGGCCATGCACCGGATTGCAAATCCGTTTACCTCGGTTCGACTCCGGGTTCCGCCTCCATATAATTTACTCCACACGCTTTAATTAGCAAACTCGATGCCCGAGTGGTGGAATTGGTAGACACAAGGGATTTAAAATCCCTCGACTAACAAGTCGTGCCGGTTCAAGTCCGGCCTCGGGCACCACTTTAAATTATTTTACCAAGATGATTTGAAGTTGATAAAACAGTATTTTGCGGTACTAGCTCAGTTGGTAGAGCGCGACCTTGCCAAGGTCGAGGTCACGAGTTCGAGCCTCGTGTACCGCTCCAAATTATTTGGATACATTTAGGCGGAATGGCAGAGTGGCCATGCACCGGATTGCAAATCCGTTTACCTCGGTTCGACTCCGGGTTCCGCCTCCATATAATTTACTCCACACGCTTTAATTAGCAAACTCGATGCCCGAGTGGTGGAATTGGTAGACACAAGGGATTTAAAATCCCTCGACTAACAAGTCGTGCCGGTTCAAGTCCGGCCTCGGGCACCATCTCTCTATTAAGCGCTCTGCTTAAAAAATATCCAATAAATCTTCTAATATCTATAAAATATCCAGTAAAAATCTTGATTTATCATTTTTATGTTTTCTATGATTTATATTATCTTGATATGCACTATTTTATGCATGGTCTACCCAATAATAGCGTTGTGTGATAGTTCATTAAGAGTTTGTATATCTATCGTATTAAAGATATATATGAGTAAGCATAATGTAATATTTCCAAACCCAATCCTATAGCGCCTCAAATAAACCAGCCATGCAATCCTTAGCGACACACAGTACTTTATGCTAATGAATACACTTTGAACTGAACTAAGCGTCATAGACTTATGATAACAACCAGTAAAGTAGGCCATTAGCTTTAAAAAATTCAAAACAGTAAAGCAATCTACACCTCGAGAGCAAATAACCTTGAAAGCAAAGTTCAAACACCTATGTGCTGGTAGCATAAAGTAATACCAATCTGCTTATATATGGGGTCTATTTAAGGTTAAGGAAATTACGCTAGATTTAGGCAAAAATTTTTGTATCTAGTGTTCTAAATAAAAATTTTTAACGACGTTATAGTGCAATTTAATTCGTTAAATTGCTCAGAGATTTATGCAGGTTGGTATAGTTGTCGAATTGGTTGCTAACACATGCTCATTGGAAGTTAAAAATCGCGGGTAAGAGTAAGTCTAGAGTTATGGTGAGAACTTCAAATAGGTAAACAATAAAGTGCTTATACATAATGCAGAGCTGTGGGCATTAAACATCTGTTTTTGTAGGTTGTCTTATCTAGGCTGATAATCAGATAATGTCTATACGGTTCTTATCGTCCGTAACAGCTTTTACTTATAAATGATCGAGTGCTATGTGTCAGGGCTTTTTATTTTTAGAACTAAAAAAGCGAGTCGTAGCTCGCTGTTTATTGTTTATTTCCAGGCCTCGGGATCGACCTCTTTAGCAAGTTTAGGATGCTTACTTTTGTCAAAGGTGGGTATTAAACCCTTTTTGCGTTGTTCGTTGTAATCTTTAGAGAGCCATACAACAACACCTGAAAGCATAAATAGCGCTATAACGTTTACAATGGCCATTAAACCCATTGATATATCTGCCAGCGTCCAAATTAAACCAAGCTCACCAACAGCACCAAACATCACCATACCTAAAACAACAAGTCTAAAGATAAACATACCTTTATTAGAGTTGTGCTCTAAAAACATTAAATTTGTTTCAGCGTAAGAGTAATTAGCCACAATAGAAGTAAAAGCAAAAAACAATATAGCAATGGCAATAAAGTAAGTACCCCAGTCGCCGACATGTTCTTGTAATGCTGCTTGTGTGAGTTCAATCCCCATAACACCAGATTCAGGTACTAATTGCTGCGATAGTAAAATAAGAGAAGCAGTCGCTGTACAAATAACAATAGTATCAATAAATACACCTAGCATTTGCACATAACCTTGTGATGCTGGATGAGGAGGGTAAGGTGTCGCAGTAGCTGCGGCATTAGCTGCACTACCCATACCAGCTTCGTTTGAGAATAAGCCACGCTTTATACCTTGGATCATAGCTTGTGTAACACCATAACCAATTGCACCTGCACCAGCTTGTTCAATACCAAAAGCACTTTTTATTATAAGTACAATTACATCAGGTAATGCAGTAAAGTTAATAGCACATACATAAAGAGCAACTAACAAGTAAGCTAATGCCATAAATGGGACAACCATTTCAGCAAAACGAGAAATCGTTTTCAAACCACCAAAAATAATAATACCAGAGCCAATAACCAAGCAAATGCCTACTATATACTTAGGTACATCAAACGCTACTTCAAATGCTGCAGCAATAGAGTTTGACTGTACGGCGTTAAATACCAAACCAAAGGCTAAAATTAAGCATAACGAGAATAAAGTCCCCATCCAGCGTTTACCTAAGCCGTTTTGCATATAATAAGCAGGGCCACCTCTAAAATTGCCATCAGCATCTTTTGTTTTATAAGCCTGAGCCAAAGTACTTTCAGCAAAGCTTGTAGCCATACCTATTAATGCAATAAGCCACATCCAAAAAATAGCACCTGGCCCACCTAGGTATAAGGCAACAGCAACACCAGCCATATTACCTGTACCAACACGTGCAGCTAACGAAGTACAAAAAGCCTGAAAGGATGAAATTTCATTATCGGCACATTTACGAGAGCCAAACATAACTTTGAACATATGTGGAAATTGCACAAACTGAATAAAGCCTAGTCGAAAAGTAAAAAAGAGGCCTGCTGCTATTAATAAGTAGACGAGAACTTGGCCCCATAGAAGGGCACTTATACTGTTTATTATGTCTGTCATGGATACTGCCTAAATACATGAGTTAAAAAAAGTGACCGCAACTTATCACATCAGGATAAAAGTGTTTAGTTTTAAAGTTCAAAAACAGAGTTATCAACAGGGTTTTGTGGGTAACTTGTGCTTATCGTGTGCGCTTGCTTGGGGCTTAATTTTAATTACTATTTTATGCAAATAACGCTTGCGTAAAATCCGCAGCTCCCTATAATGCGACCCCACTGAGACAGGAAACGCCAACGCCTAGCGAGGAACGAACTACTCAGAGAGTTAAATAAAACTTCGGTTTTAAATTATCTAAAAAGAAAGTTTAAAACTAAGTGTTGACTCGAAAAATAAAGGGTGTATTATTCGCATCCCTTGAGACGCTAAAGC
>NZ_JADYXC010000046.1:0-7922 GCF_015864505.1 Pseudoalteromonas sp. SWYJ118
TCAGGAAAGTCTCGAGATTGGACGATGATCAATGAAGTAAATTTAAATCCAGAGAAAAAAGAAGCAATGCGGGCGGCATAAAATTTAATTTGATGCGACAACTAACTTGAAAAACTCCGGTCTTGCTAATAAAGCATGGCTTGTGTTTTCTCACTTACTCTTCTTTCACTTCTATTTTTGCAATAGATATTTTAGTAGCTTTGTTCCGATGCAACAAATTTAGATACCGGTATAAAAAAGCGCGATATAAATATCGCGCTCTTAAATCAACTTTCAACTCGCTCAAATGAGTTTACTCTTTTTCATTTTCCATAAAACGTTGTAGCTGATCTTTTAAGTTTGGCGGAATGCCTTTAATCACTAGTGTATCGGTTGCTTCGTTGTACGTTACGCGCTCACCTAAGTGTTTACGTTCAAAGCTTACACTTACACCACCACCAAGGCCTGAAAACTTAACCATACTGGTTACTGTTTTTTTATCAACGGGGAACGTTTCTTCCAAGTCATAGCTTTGCTCTTTACAAAAACTATCAAACGGGCTGTCATCGCCTTTTGTAAGCGTTGCTGAAAGATCGCTCACACTTGCATCTTCGCCTGTAGTTACGCAGTCATTGCAGTAATCAAATACTTGTTTACGTAAGTCGTCTTTTTCTGATTTATCAAACTGTTGCTCTGATAAATAATCCTCTACGGCACTAAGCATTACTTGGCTTTGCTGTTTTGAATCAATACCTTCTTCGCAGCCTAAAAAGTCTAAGAAAAAGTCAGCTACTTTACGACCCGCACGTCCTTTAATAAATGAAATATAACGATTATCTTCTGCTTGCGTATCCCACGCTGTTAAATCGATACGAGCAGCAAGTTGCATGCGAGATATATCTAAATGGCGAGAAGCCGCTAAATCTAGCTCTGAAGTCATAGAGTAATGCTCTTTAATGTTAATCATCGCAATTAACATGTAATCGGTAGCAACATACTGATAATGACAAAATACTAAATAGCCTGTTTCACTAAATGCATACTTATCAAGCTCTTCTTTTAAAACCGTTGAGGCTTGCTCGGTCATACGCCAAAAGCCTAGCTCATCGTTACGGTAGCTTTGCATTGCAGATGCTACAATGCTGTTTTTATCACCACTGAAAGCACAGTAACCTTTACCTGGCTTACCATTGTATGCATGATGTAATTGTTCGATAAAAACGGCTACTTTATCGTTAATTACCATCTCATCATTTCGAAGGTGAATTTGCGTATCGTCGTCTTTTTTGTCTACATAATGAACGACTAATTTTTTAACGTCTGTTGTCATCTTTGTTTTTCACGCCTCTAGTGTTAAAATACGAGAATATAACTATTTTATTGAACCAACTGATGCCAATCTTATCAAAATACTCTAATGAAGAAGTAGAACAAATCGTCGATCAGCTTATTGATGTGCTAACTAAACACAATGCGCCGGTAGATTTAAGCCTTATGTGTTTAGGAAATTCTATCACGCATATCTTAAAAGAGCATGTACCAACAGGGAAAAGACAAGCCGTAACTGAGAACTTTGCAAAAGCTCTATCACAGTCGGTTAAATAAACTCTATGAATTTATCGCAGCACAATCAGTTTTCATCAAAAGCGAGTCAGCTATTAAGCTGGGGCCATTGGTTTACTTTTGCCAATATTGGCTTGGCGCTATTTATTAGCTTAAGCTACTTATTTGCCGACTCGCCACCAACAAGCTTTATGGGCATTACTTATATGCTAGTAACGTGGTTAAGCCACACTAGTTTTATCGCCTTTTTAGCGTTTGTGCTGACGGTATTTCCGCTTAGTTTAATATTCCCCTACCCACGACATATACGAGGCATGGCGGCTGTTATAGCCACACTAGGCGCTTCACTGCTTACCCTTGATGCTTATGTTTACGTTAATTTGGGTTATCATCTAAGTATATCTGCCTTGCCTGAAATCATTTCATTGTTGTGGCATCGTTTAACCAGTTCACCTGCTTTAACAACCATTTTAGCCAGTGGGATTGTATTACTTATTTTAGGCTTTCAGCTACTTGTGAGTAATTACACATGGCAACACCTTGAGCGCTTAAAACAATATAAATTTGCACGTTACGCAATTTCATTTTTAATAGTGTGTTTTTCACTTAGTCACAGTATTCATATTTGGGCTGACGCAAATTTAAACTTTGACGTAACGAAGCAAGATAATGTACTACCACTGTCATACCCTACTACCGCTAAAAGTTTATTAGCTAAAAATGACCTGCTTGATATAGAAAGCTATAAGCAAGCACATAACGTAAAAATTAATAACCAAAACATTAGTTATCAAATGCCAAGCCCGCTTGATAAGTGCGAGGACTACACACAAGCCAATGTAGATATTTTTGTATTTGAAACCCAGCAACAACTCGCTAAATTTGTTGCCGATAATAAAAACTTACACAAAACAGAGCAGTTTTTACAGCCAACTAATCACGACGATATGCTATTTAGCTTAGTGTATGGTTTGCCAGCTTTTTATAAAGCAGCAATTTTAAGAGATCAAACTCTTCCCGCATGGCAAAGTCAGCGCCGCAGCATTGAAGTAACCGGCGTGGAAGAACTTAGTTTTATAAATGATCAAGCACATAGTTCTAGCGCAATTAGAGTTATTAAAAGTAGCGATAACGCCGTTGTACGAGATGATAAAACACAGGTTTTTGCTTTTAGTCTTGCCAATAACAAGCAAGAAGTAGTAACAACATCAACTTTATATAGCTCCGACAAACGTATTTCTAAAGTAGATGGACTTATTCAACCTAGCGATTTAATTGCAACAAGTGTTGGCCAATATTTAAATTGTAAAGCCATTGCTAAGCAAACAATGCTGGGCGTTAATTTATACAAGAAAAAAGATGATATGGGCGTTAACTACTCTCAGGGTGTCGTTATAGCCTATAAAAAAGATAGGATTACCTTAATAGATTCAGATGGTAACTTTAAAAACATCTCTGCCGCTGAAGGTTTTTCTATTGAACAAGGTTTAGATATACCATTTTTAGTGCAGAGTATTAAAAAGCTTAAAACCTTTACCCAATAACCGTTATCCTAACCTAGCTTGCTATACCACCAAGCTAGGTTATAGTTTTATATTGTTTTGTTAGATATAAAAATCAAGGACGGCATACATGTTTAAAACTTTTCGTAATACCATCCTCCACTCTAGCTTTTTACTTGTCAGTTTTTTTAGCTTTAGCGATACCACTTACTACAAATGCGTAACAGAAAAAGGCACAATCTTTTCTCAACTTCCCTGTGACGACGAAGCAACGACTTATAAAGTTAACACAACGGGTAATCAGTATTCAGGCCCAAAAGTTGATTACACTAAACAACTGAACGAACTTGAACGTGAAAGGCTTCTATCTGGCTTACAGGCAGAGTTACGCAGCAATAACCACAAACTCACAATACTTGATCGTAATAAGCAGCGTGCTGAATATAAACAACAAGAACGGTTAAATCATATTCTAGCCATTGATGATAAAAAGCGTATTACTAAAGACATTACTAAAAAACTAAAAATAATTAATAAAGAGTACAAAAAAGACGTATTGGTTATTACTAAACAAATTAAAATTCTCGAAAAAAAGATAGCTCAATACCAATAAATCACTCTTAATTAGCAAGTAATATTTATCTTGGTTTTAAACTTAAAATAACATACCCTTAACACAATAGAGTATAAGCTCTAGGGACTATTAAGGAGTGCAAATGCAGCCTCGCCATATTGCTGAATTAATTTTAACGGGTTTTAAAAGGCACTATCAGCTATTTCAAAAAACAACGGCCAAAGCCCCTCTCGCCTTTGCAAAAAAAGATTGGCAAGCAATTAATGATATCAGCCGTTTGCGTATCAGCTATTATGATGATCGTGTTAACGAAACCACACAAGCGCTAAAAAAAGAAACCCCAACAGAGCAACTAGATGAAAGCCTATGGCTCAAAGTTAAAAAGATATATCAGCATTTTTTATGTTTCCACCCTCAAGCAGAACTCGCCGAAACCTTTTATAACTCTGTATTTTGCCGGCTGTACCATAGGCGCTATTTTCATAATGACTTTATATTTGTAGAAGCAACCTTAAAAGATGCTCCTTCAGTACCTGTAGAAGCAGAATATAGGACATATTTTCCAGTAGTTGATGGCCTAAAGCCAACAATAAAGCGCATTATTAATCATTTTGATTTTAAAGCCCCATTTGTAAATTTAGAGCGTGATATTCGCCTTCTTGTTAAAGCTTTTTATAAACAAGCCCCCGATACACATCATCAACCTTGGCAAATGCGCTTTGATATTTTGCACACACCTTTTTACCGTAATAAAGCAGCTTATATAGTAGGACGTGTTGTTTCAAAAAGTGGGGTTCAGCCTTTTATAATCGCCGTATTACACGATGAAGATAACGGATTATATTTAGATGCACTTTTAACTAAATCGTCTCAAATGCGTGTCATTTTTGGCTTTGCCCGCGCCTACTTTATGGTAGAGACTCATGCGCCTTCAGCACTTGTCCGGTTTTTGAATCAGCTTATGCCAAACAAAACACTTGCTGAGCTCTATAATGCAGTGGGTTTTCACAAGCAGGGTAAAACTGAGTTTTATCGAGAGTTTTTAAATCACTTATCTCACTCAAGTGATGAGTTTACAATTGCACCGGGGACTCCCGGTATGGTGATGATGGTATTTACCCTCCCCTCATTTGGTTATGTTTTTAAAGTAATAAAAGACAAATTTGGTGAAAGTAAGCCCTTCGGCCGTGATACCGTATTAAAACGCTATCAACTGGTAAAAAATCATGATCGCGTTGGCAGAATGGCCGATACCATAGAGTATTCTAACGTCGTATTTCCTTTAGCGCGTTTTGATAGTAATTTACTTGCGCAATTACATAAAACAATTGGCTCATCAATGGTAATTGAGGGCGATTGGTTGATCATCAAGCATTTGTATATTGAACGACGCATGACACCACTCAATTTATTTTTAGAAAATGCTGATGAAGAAAGTGCCGCAGACGCGATTGAAGAATATGGGCAAGCTCTAAAAGAAATGATTGCCGTTAATATATTTCCTGGCGATATGCTCTTAAAAAACTTTGGTGTAAGTAAGCACAAACGTATTATTTTTTACGATTACGATGAAGTTCAATACCTAACAGATATGAACTTTAGAGCATTACCGAAAGCAAAGAGCTACGACGATTATTTAATGGATGAACAAAGTTACTCTGTTGCACCACAAGATGTATTCCCAGAGCAGTTATGTACATTTGTAATGCCTAATCCTATGTATAAAAAGTTTTTCCTCAGCACTCATCCAGAGCTTATAGATGTTAGCTTTTGGAAGCAGGCGCAACAAAATATAAAAAATGGGCAGGTAAGTCATATTTACCCATACCCGACAGCACAGCGGTTTATCCATCACTGGTAGACGCAAAGGACACACAATGAATATAAGTAAAATAGATTTAAATTTACTCGTTTATCTCGATACATTGCTTCGAGAATGCAATGTAACACGCGCTGCTAATCAATTGAGTATTACGCAGCCCGCAATGAGTAATGGCCTTAAACGTCTTCGTAACTTATTTAACGACCCTATTTTAGTTCGTACCAGCGATGGTATGGTCCCGACAGAGCGCGCTTTAGAGTTACAACCCGTTATTCGTGGCATATTAATGACGCTTGAAGAAACCCTAGCACCCAATAGAGAATTTGAGGCAAGCCAGAGTAAACGTGTATTTAGAATAATGGCCAGTGATTACGCTGCAAGTACGTTAGCGCCAAAGCTCTTAAGTAAACTACACGAAGAAGCCCCCGATACTACTTTAGATATACTCACACCAAGTGATGTAACCTTTCATGACGTAGAAAACGGCAAAGTAGATATGGCAATCAACCGCTTTGAAAACTTACCTCAGTCTTTTCATCATAAACGTATTTGGAAAGACAGTTTTTGCTGCTTAGTTAAGGCCGACAACCCTATTATTGAAAACTTTAGCCTCGACAGCTACTTAAAAGCGCGCCATATATGGGTGAGTAAAACAGGTTTTGGTGTAGGCGTGGGCATGGACCCTAAAGATGTGCAAAAACTTGGTTGGGTTGACGAAGCACTTGCCCACTTTGGTAAACATCGCAACATTGCCACTTTTACGCGTAACTACCATGTAGCGATTCATTTAGCTAAAGAGAAAAATTTGATTGCGACCCTTCCTTCAAAAGCCGCAAATATATACTTAGATGATCCGGGGCTTAAAATTTTAGAGCCACCGTTTCCAATTCCTCCTTTTGAGCTTGATATGATTTGGAGCCCACTGTTACATCGCGATGCGAGCCACATCTGGTTACGCCAAAAAGTCGCTGAAGTAGCTGAAGAGCTAAAATAACTTTATTACACAATATAATGTAAAAATTGCTAGGTTAATACTTTCCTCATTAACTTAGCCCCTCTCTGAAATGAAATTAAGCCAATAAAATCAAATGACTACATAAAAATAAAAACGTGGAACATACATTGCTTTTATTAAATTGAACTATACATTCATTTAATAAAAGAGGTCATTATGAACACCCATCAAGGATCAGAAGTAAATCATATTACTGACATCATTCAAGTTATGAACAGCGGCATCGATTTTTATCAAAAAGCACAGGAAAAAGTTGAAGACCCTGCTATTGGCGCACTTTTTCAGCGTATGATAGATGCCCGAAAAGTGAGTGTTGAGCGCTTGCAGCCATATGCAATTAATGAAAAAGGCGAACGCGAAGATGGTTCATCTTTCGCAGTTGAAGCACGACGTGCATACACAGCCTTACTTACTACATTCACCTCACATAACGACAGCACGTATGTAAAAGAGCTTGAAGAAGTAGAAGATAAAACGCTTGTAGAAATTAAAGCCGCTATGGATAAACCACAACCGGCTGATTGCGAAGCTGCACTGGCTAAAACATTATTAACAATGCAAAGCTGCCATGCAGAAATGAGCCGTATGCAAAAGCAGTAAGCTTACATAACGCATAAATACAACCCAGCCTAGCGCTGGGTTTTTTATTGCCTCTAATACCAATCTGCATAAATCTTTAAGCAATTTAACGAATTAAATCACACTATAACGATGCCATATAGACCCCATATAAGCAGATTGCTATAAACACCACCTTATTTCGCCACATTTTAAATACATAATGAATACAAATATTTAATGTTATTAGAATGTTTATTTAACCACGCTTTATTTTTGCTGTGCTAATTTTGTTAATAGGTACCTAAAACCTTGCTGTGGCGCCGCAGCATTTAATTAAAAATAAGGTCCAATATGAAAAGTAAACTAACTAAACTGCAAAATAATGTTGATGTAGATATGACCCCGATGTTAGACATAGTGTTCATATTACTAATTTTCTTTATTGTAACTACATCTTTTGTAAAACCTGTGGCTATTGAATTAAACCGACCACTCGACAGCCCTCAAATAGATAAGCCTGTTAAAAATGCTTTATTTAGAATTGATGAAAGTAACGGAGTATATTTTTCAGGGAGGTTAATTGATTTAGAGCAAGTTGCGACTAATTTAGCGATGTTCGCGGCTAAATATGAAATAAGTTCGGTACTTATAACCGCAGACGAAAACAGTACACATAATACTTTAATGAGTGTAATGAATAATATTAAGCAATACGATGATTATTCAATAAGTTTGATTTCTAAATAAAACAGCCCAATATAAAACCAAAAAAAGGGCCTTACGGCCTAATGCCAGTCAGTTAAGCTGACTGGCATTTTTCTTTTTATGGGGATACTTAGATGGTTTTGGCTTAACCCATCGGGGATATCTTCTATCCTCTCGTCTAGCTGGAAGCTTAAATAAGAC
>NZ_JADYXC010000047.1:0-7133 GCF_015864505.1 Pseudoalteromonas sp. SWYJ118
GTGATAAGCACGCAGTTAAGCACGAACTTGAAACAATTTTAGCCTTTAGCCAAAAAACAACCAGTGCATTATCAGATGCCTTTGAATTATTACTCGCCTTAATGGACGATGAAGACACCCGTAGTACACTCGCGCGTTTCCCGTATGACTATATTGAAGCCCACTCGTACGTAGATAAACAACGTATAACCGGTGTAATGGCCTTTGAAATATTATTAGCGATATTAACAGGCGGGGTTGGTGTTGCCGCTTCTGCAGCGAGTAAATCAAAACACCTTGCCAGCGCCAATCGCGCACTGGTTAATATGGCCGATATACTTAAACGCAAACAGCTAGATAAAACAATATCGCACACAGTATCGCCTGAGCAACCTAAGTTAATTGAGCGCATTGACAAACCTGATGCAACATTACAACCAGGTACCAATCGAGGCGTAACAACGCAGGTGTCAGCGAGAGCCCATGCTGACTACTTATTGCAAAATCTACCCGATGATATTCGTGGCAACTACCGTGCATACACCAATGCAGACGGTAAAGTTATCATACAGCGCATAGATGGCAGTAAACCACCAAAACTGCGTTATGAAAATGGCGCGTTAGTGGCCGTATCTGACCAAATCGATGTGTTTAATACCCTGTCACAAAAATTAAAAATTAAACACAGCAATTTAAACTCAGCCGCAAGAGCCCGTCTAAAAACACTCGAAATGGCGCGAAATAGCGCCGTGGCACAACGTGATGCCGCGCTATTAGCAGGAGACGCTAAAGCATTAAAAGATGCACAAAAAGCCATGCGACTGGCCAGTGAAGACTTAGGTGAAGAAGCCGCCCGCATTTATGTACAACAAAACTACCCCAACGCCAAACCATTAAACACCAAATTACCCGGTAACGGCAAGCAAGGTGAGTTTGACCAAGTGTATACTATCGACGATGGCAAAGTGCTTATCATGGAAGCCAAAGGCGGTAATGCAACATGGGGCAGCAGAATGGCAGGAGAAGAGCGCGCACAGCAAGGAACTGCCAAATACATGGATTCTGTGATTAATAATTACACAACCAAACTAGATACACTCACAAAAGACCCTCGCTATGGTAAAGTCGGCGAAGAAGCCTTTACTAAGCAGGTCGAGGGTATTCAAGATATGTTAGATTCACTAGAAGACGCAAAACTAGATGGAACGCTAGAGTATATTGGCATACAACAAAAAGCCAACGATAATGGCTTAATTGATGTTATTGATGTGTCTATTTTTGATATCGGATTTTAAGGAGATTTTTTAAGATGATTAAAAGCCATTACAGCTTTGCAAAAGTAAGTTATGAACACATGTGTGAGCGATACAAAAAACACGAAGAAAAAAACATCCCTCGTATCCAAAAAAACCCAAGTTTAGGGCTGCAAACTCAATTTAAACGAAATTTAATTGAATCATTCCCAATGGAAGCCATTGAAAACCCCAATAGCTACCACGCTTGGTTATACCTACTACGCGCGTCACAATTAGGGCACGGTATTTTTCAAAGTAACGCCAATGATGGTCAAGCCTTTGCATTTTTTTATGACGATGAATACCTAGAAGTCATTGGCAAGAAAAATCCTGAAAACGCAGAGCATCCTGTTTGGCTACTTGCTTTATATGCCGCGATTATCGTACGCAACCAAGAGGCCATTGATTTTTTAACCACCATAGATAATGAGGTGTTTGTAAACTCTAATTACGGCAATCAACTCAAACCGTTCGATTACGCCTTAGCTGATTTACTCAAAGGGCTATTCAATCCAAGCGCCGACTTAGCACACCTGCTAGAGCAAGCGTATGTCACCTCTAACCCGGATGATTACTCTATTGATGAAGCGTATTTATATGCCAGCCGCCTCAAGTGGCCGTTGGTCTCTGTTATCGAAGCCATCTTCACAGAAGACGGTGAGCAGGCCTACAATAGCGCCATGGAAAAGGCTTTATTACTGCACAAAGAATATTACAGTGATGAGGAGCGTTTAGGCAGCCGAAGTGGAGGTTTAGCAATTTCTCTTATCGCGATGGCCGTTATCGCTAAAGAAGTCAAAGGCTATCAAATCACTATTGAAAATGAGTATATTCCTGATTGGTTAATTAATGTTAACCCACCAAAACCAGAATAAACAAACGTATAAATAATTACCCGCTCTTTAACAACATGAATGTTGTAAGGCTAGGCGCTGCAGCCTTAAAGGATTAGCGCCCTAACCTTTCAAGTAATGGCTACTTTTATGGTTAGCGCCCTCATTTACTTCTCATTCTTTTCTCTTTGTGCAATATGTTTTTTAAATGAATTATTCACAACGCGGGCTAGAGACGCTGCGCTTAAAGAGTAAAAGCTTAATGTACCTACTGGCTCTACGTTTTTACAAACAAACAATAATATAAGCATAACGGGTTCTGGTAATGGCGATTTAATTATTCACAACGCGGGCGGCGAGATAAAACTCGACAGCCAAGGCAATGTTGATATTACCGCCACTAACGTACTCACACTCGATGGCACATTTATAACCTTTGATGGCCCGGTTGATTACGACATAACCAGCCCACAAACAGCGCGGGCACCAAGCAATGCAAGCCCTGCCAATATTAGCCGCATTAGTGATATAACCATTAATGACTCCGGTATTGCTGCAACAACGTCAAGCGTAGTAGATTTACTTTATGTTTATCAAGATGGCAGCCCTGTAAAAAACGCACCTTATACAATTAAATTTGATGATGGGACACAAAGCACAGGCCAGCTAGATGAAGACGGTATAGCGCAATTAACCGATGTACCAAATGGTCAATTTACTATTCAATACGGGGAAGATACACGTGAGTATGAACCACAAGATAACACCACACCAAATCCGCTTTATAAAAGAATAACCCCCGCCTCTGCCATACAAATGAGCAGAGCTGGGCAAACAGCAACACTTGATGAAGCAAGCAACATAGCCAGCCAAGCAGGTGATTGGTTATGGGGAGCACTGCAAGGCGACTTTAATAAAGATCCCACCACGGCACAGATTGTAGTGGGCAGTATTATTTCAATGATACCGGTTATTGACCAAGTCATGGACGTGCGGGATATTTTAGCCAATGTAATGCTACTGACTGATGACGATAAAGCCAACGACAGTGATGGTTGGATTGCCTTTACGCTCACCGCAATAGGTTTAGTACCGGTGCTCGGCTCCGCGGTAAAAGGCGTTGGTAAAGTGGTGATTAAAAACAGCGGCGACACAATAGAAGCCGCTATTGCAGTCCTTCGCAAGCTAGGCAAAGGCGACCCTGTTCAGTATTTACGCAAAATCAACTGGCAAGATTTAGGTAAACAAGCAGCCAGCGAAGTAAAAGCCTTTATAAAAGGCCTGCGCGATACACTTCACGAAATATCAACAAGTTGGCAGTATGATGTGCTATTGCCACAACTTGCCATAGACGGCATGCAAGCCACCATTAAACAGCTTGATGAAATAGCGCCCAAAATAGACCAAGGCGTTAAAGGCGCAGCCAGTGAAATTGGCAATCGCGTAAACAAAGCCCTTGATGAATTCGAACCACCGAAAAGCACCGGTATTGTGGGTAAACCTAAAAAGAGCGTTGCGAATGAATTAGATGCGCCTAAAGGAAATGATTTAAAGGGGTTGAGAGTAAAAAAGAATTCAATCTTTCAAATTTGAAAGTTAGTGATATCCCGACATTCGATTCAGGAAGCTTCAATAAGTGGTTTGACTCCAGAACACCAGAAGAGTTAGCCGAAATGTATAAAAAACAAGCCCTAAAAAGTAAAATTTCTGATGGCCTTAGAGGAGCTCGCGGTAATCACGAGTTTTTAATGGTTGTAGAAGCGCCTCAGTGGAGTAAGTGGGGAGTTAATGCCAAGCAAGTACAGAATGATTTTGCAATATCAATCTCAGCCTTGAACGAAGGTGGGTTAGCCAAGGGGTGGAAGCATTCAACTGGCTTAAAAGGTTCAAAATCCCCAAACTCTAAACGCGTACACAATGAGCTTCAAAAGATAATTCAAAACTCTAATAGTTTAGATGATTATAAAAAAAATATGTTCTCGTGGGCTGAAAAATGGATCGAAGGCGGTTACAATGGCTTACCAGAAGGTTTTCATCAATAAAGGAATATCAAGTGTCTAAAGTAGATTACTCGAATGAAGTTGATTATTATGAACAAGGTTTCGAAGAGGAAGGTATTGTTTCTGTCTGGTTAGGGATTGAACCTTTGACTAATGACGAAGAGACTGACGTTTTACAGGAGCTTTGCGGTGTAGGTTATTATGATATATCAAGTCAAGAAGGTGAGTGCTTTGATTTTCAAGATACCGATATAACATCTTTAATACACAATATGTCATATTCAAACTCCTTTATTGATTTGGTTGTTGAAGCTGCTAAAAGAAAGAATATTAATTCTGCTAAATGGGTCACCCTACAATACGACTTTAATTATAACCCAGAAAAAGTCAATCGAACTATTTCACCAGACCCCTTATTTATCGGAGCCTTTCCATACAAAGAAGATTAATCAAACACCTATTAGATAGTAACTATTCAGTTTTTAAATTATAGACCTGACTTTTCACCTTGGTCTAAAGGTTCCATCAATTTTAAACCAAATCAATTAGATGGTACTTCAGCTGACTTTGATGCCGTTTATGTGTATATAGCTAAACAGAAAGGTCTTAAAAGTAAGAATGCGGTAAAAAACCTGTTAAAAACTTGGTTTAACTCCACATCATTCGAGTGGTACATTAATCCAGCTTGTGCCTACAAAACTACATGGTAACTACACATTGGAGCTGCTTCTGATTTAAGGAAAGGAATTTAAAATGATTGATAAATTAATCACCGCCCTAGATGCTTCAGCGCTTTATATAAGTAGTGAAAAGGTCACAACAATAAAGGATGTCGAGCATGAGTTTAAAGTTGCTTTGCCAAAAGAATTAAAAAAATTACTATCAAGATTTGACTCTTCCATTATTTTTAACAATGGGGCAAAGATCATCCCCTTTCAGAAAACTCCTTATACAAATAATGACGGGTACCTGCCATTTGAAATAGTTTATGGTCTAGAAAATAGTGATAATAACCTTGTAAAAAAGAATCGCATGTATAAACAATTGAATGATGAAGGTTTTTTTATATTTGGTGAAAGTAGCGGTGGTGACCAATTATGCATCCATAAAGAAAATATGAAAGTTTATTGTTGGGATCACGAAAGCAGCGAAAACAATAATGAATTTTTTGAAGTATTTGCTAATTTTGATAACTTCCTCTCTAATCTAGAGCCTGACAATGCAAATATGGCGCAAAAAGAGATTGATTCTGCTAACTCATTTTTAGACTTTTAGTTTTTAAAAATGCTCCATTTAATAATACATGCACCTACAGCTAAGGACAGCCTATGCAACTCGACATTATAAACACCCTAAAACTATGAAAAAATTAAATTTAAAAAAAAGAGTTTCAATTACACATGATGAGTTAGATTCATTAGAAATGTTTTTTAATATTAACTTACCGATTAGCTACAGGGAGTTTATTTTAGAATTTAATGGTGGATGCCCAGATAAAATTACTATAAAAATTAACTCTGAAGAGCGCGTATTGGAAAGGTTTTTAATAGTTTCAGAAGATGAAAAGCTCGGTAATGAGTTTAAGCAATACGAAGTTAAAGTCGTAATGGCTCAAATTGAGGAAAGACTTACAGATAACGAAGACTTGGTTGGAGCCGAGACCTTACCTTTTGCTTACCTTTTTGGTGGTGATTTTTTATGCCTAGATTTCAAAGAAGATGCAATAAATCCTAAAGTAGTAATATGGGATCATAATGAGTCTGAAGAGTTATCGCCTGTTTTTTACAAGGCTTTTGATAATTTCCAAGAGTTTCTTGATGCGATGCCTTTCGGCTAACACATATTTACAAACTTTATGCTTGATCATTCAATTTAAAACTCATTTATGATGCTAAGGAAAGCCAATGCAACCCGATATTAAAAACATCCCGCAACACCTAGGTCAGTACCTTTATCAGCAAATAGATGAGCCATGGCATGAAGCTCAGCTTATTTTAGATTGCGATAATAATAATGCGATCGAGTGCAAGTCCCACTTTATTAAATCAGATAACGAAACACAGCATGCAATTGCTGTATCTAAAAATATAACTGAGTTATTCAAAACGTTATTTGACCACGCCATTAAAAATGAGACTGAAAATTGGCAACGCGCTATTTTTACTATCACTCGTCAAGGCCAATTTAACCTAAACTTTGAGCGCGATAATGATGAAGAAGCAATCGCTGCTGTTGAAATACATAAATAAATAAGATCAATCACAATCAAACTTCACCACCCTTTTTAGAGATATTTATGACTACTTTAACTAAGCAACTTATATTTATATCCCTCGCTTTAACGCTAGCTGGGTGCGATAAAGTGACAGTGAGCACCGTTACTGCATTATTAGCGCCCGCTGAAAAAATACAGGCGGCCTCCCCTGAAGCAAGTGACTTTCAAGTTAACGGCTGCAATTTAACTTATAAAGACCAATCACTGATTTTTAATACCAGCATTGATGAATGGGTTAAAATACTTGGCCCATACGACAGAGTCACTCACTTGGCAAACGATGTGTACTTTTGGGATGACTTAGGTCTCGGCCTTTTTTCTAGCACTGGCAAACACAGAGCTGATGAACTTCAGTTCGAGTTTAATGAAACCATAGCCTTTAGTGAAACAAATATTAAAAATACCTACTCAGAAGACATGAGAAAAACAAAAAGGGAGGCTAACGAATCTCGCTCTAAAACGCCATTTCCTCAAACGCTTTGGGTTAATGGGGCTGCAATTAAAGGTAACTGGGATATGAGTAAAGTAAATAATCAACTGTACGCATTTAATCCAAAAAATTCCCATTACTTTGGTGAGGCGTATATGCCCACTATTTTTGGTTCACGTTTTGCTTGCGATAAAGAGGCTCCGCCCTATTTTAACGAGGGCGAAATTGGCATTAGAGTAGATGTAAACCCGCAAAATAAAAATGAGATAAAAGTACTAACTTTGCGTGTTAAACTTTTTTCTGAGGAATACCTAAAAGATA
>NZ_JADYXC010000048.1:0-6970 GCF_015864505.1 Pseudoalteromonas sp. SWYJ118
TGGCGGAGTGGACGGGACTCGAACCCGCGACCCCCGGCGTGACAGGCCGGTATTCTAACCAACTGAACTACCACTCCGCAGAGATATCATTATACTTGTTATTACTTAATTTGTTGGCGGAGTGGACGGGACTCGAACCCGCGACCCCCGGCGTGACAGGCCGGTATTCTAACCAACTGAACTACCACTCCAGCATACAAATTTTGTAATATAACATTGTTTAAATAGTTGGCGGAGTGGACGGGACTCGAACCCGCGACCCCCGGCGTGACAGGCCGGTATTCTAACCAACTGAACTACCACTCCAGCATACAAATTTTGTAATATAACATTGTTTAAATAGTTGGCGGAGTGGACGGGACTCGAACCCGCGACCCCCGGCGTGACAGGCCGGTATTCTAACCAACTGAACTACCACTCCAGCGCATATTTAAACTGTTATTTTTTCTTATTGGCGGAGTGGACGGGACTCGAACCCGCGACCCCCGGCGTGACAGGCCGGTATTCTAACCAACTGAACTACCACTCCATAATAAGAATATGTTTTACAACCATACGTTGTGTAAGTGTTGGCGGAGTGGACGGGACTCGAACCCGCGACCCCCGGCGTGACAGGCCGGTATTCTAACCAACTGAACTACCACTCCAGCTTTTACTTACAAGTTTTACGAAAATGGCGGAGTGGACGGGACTCGAACCCGCGACCCCCGGCGTGACAGGCCGGTATTCTAACCAACTGAACTACCACTCCATATTTCCGTTGCTGTTTAGGTCTCCCTGACAGCGGCGTGAATAATACGAACCAACCCCTATTTCGTCAAGGGCTTTTTTGTTTTTTTATAGGTTTTTTAGTCATCTGTCATCGAAAGGTTTAAAATTTCACCTGATCTGTCATTTTTTGAGCCATTTTTACCGACTTGATTTTTTTCTGTGTCGGCAACATCACCTTCACTTGTTTTCTTTTTCTTTAAAAAAGGCAGCTTCACTTTAAATTTAATCGGTTTTTTCTGAACAAATATACGAATTAACAACCAACCGAGTAATAAAATGAGCGTATTGCAGCCTACAATTAAACTAATAATTGTAGATGTGGCCATTTTTTCTTCAACAGGCTCACTCTCAATCATTTTATCTGGCGTAATAATCGTTGCCGGATCAATTTCGGGCACCGCTTCTATGGGTCGTTCTATCTCAAATTTATACGTTGGTAGCGTTGCCATAAATTCACGACCATTAATATTAGTACCAAAAACAGACAGTTCAACACTATATCTACCCCAATCATAATTTTTAACACTAAGTTGTCGTGAGTCTTTAGCAGCAGCATCTATGGTAAACATTTGCTCTTCGTTATTGGGATAGTAGATTTTTCCCTGGATGATGACTGTTTCTGGCTTAACAATACTTGGGTCTATATTTATAGTTAGTAGATGCTCGTCTGTGTCTTGCTCTGCTAACGCGACTTCGGTTACAAAAGGCGGTTCGTGCACTTCTATTGTATTTTGCACAATGCGACGCTGCAGCAAAGGTGTCGCAACGTAAAGCTCTGGTGTCCATTCACCCGCAGGGAAATCTAAAGTAAACTCGCCGGTAAATACACCATCTTTAGGGCGTTCATCAAATCCACGTCCATCGTCTTTAAATTCAGCTACTTCTTGAATGCCTGCGCCAAAGTTAGCAAAGTTTTCATTGTTGGTACTTACAAAGTCAACATTAAGGCTAACAACATCTCTAAATAGGTTTGTGTTAATTGGCTCACCGTCATTTAGTATTTTTCCGGTAATTTTTATTGTCTCCCCCCTAAACAACATTGAAGGAAGAGGCTCTGCTTCAAGAGATATCTCGCCTAATACAACTATTCTGCTGTCGGGTAAAATACTGCCTATTACTTGCCAAGGACCTGCCATAGGTTTTTTTATGGTTACTAAATCGTAGCTGAGTTCGTCAAACCAATCTAAGTTAGGGTTTTTAACTGAGTCAGTAGCAAAGTACTTACTGCCATCGGGCCTCACTAAAATAACAGCAGGTGCACCTGATTTTCTAAAAAAAAGCAGTGTTATTTCATCTATTTTGCTATCTATGCGAAAACGATTATCAAGTAAAGGGATCTCATTTTGATGCCCATCGCGCTTGAGCACTTCTACTTGTTTTACGCCATATGCATTGCCAGTAAATAAACTAGCGGCACATAACGCTGTTACAAAATACATCGTTTTCATTAAATCGCCTTATTCAGCGCGCCATATGCACTGGCCGCCTTCTTTGTTTACAAGATCTAATCGTGCTTCGTGTGCGCTTTGCTCAGCGTCGCTTGCTCGTAATACAACTAATGGGGCTCTATCACTATTTAAACGCTTTATACCGCCCTTCTGTTGCTCGCTGCCGTCATCTTTATTTTGATTCAAATTTAGCTTTGTTTGACCACCCGTCATGGCAAGGTACACATCGGCTAAAATCTCAGAATCCAGTAGCGCGCCGTGAAGCGTTCGTTTACCGTTATCTACATCGTAACGACGACATAATGCATCAAGGTTGTTCTTTTGACCTGGATGCAAGTCACGCGCCATTTTAAGCGTGTCGAGAACTTGACAAAAAGTATCTGTTTTAGGGTAGCCCTGATTAAGCAGCGCAAATTCGTTATCCATATGACCAACATCGAACGGGGCGTTATGAATAACTAACTCTGCCCCTTCAATATAGTCGAAAAACTCTTGGGCAATTTGATGAAACAACGGTTTATCACGTAAAAATTCGTTAGTGATACCGTGAACGTCGATTGCTTCTTCTTCGCTTGGGCGTTGTGGGTTTATATAAACGTGAAAATTATTGCCTGTTAAACGGCGATTTACTAACTCCACACACCCAATTTCTATAATACGGTGCCCTTGTTTAGGGTCGATGCCGGTGGTTTCTGTATCTAAAACTATTTGTCTACGTGCCATATCGAATTTAGCCTGATTCTGGTATCTTTCTATAATCACTTTATTGTACATAAGATCAAGGTAAAACAGTGCAAAAAACCGTAGAGATTTACACCGATGGCTCATGTTTAGGTAATCCAGGCCCCGGCGGTTATGGTATTTTTATGATTTATAACGGCCACGAAAAAGAAATGAGCCAAGGTTATAAACTCACAACGAATAACCGAATGGAAATGCTCGCGGCTATTGTAGCCCTAGAATCACTCACACGAGAATGCGAAGTAAATCTAACAACCGATAGCCAATATGTTAAGCAAGGTATTGAATCGTGGATCACTAACTGGAAAAAACGTGGCTGGTTAACATCAGCTAAAAAGCCGGTTAAAAACGTCGATTTATGGAAACGCCTAGATAAAGCCTGTAGCGAGCACAATGTAACCTGGAAATGGGTTAAAGGGCATAGCGGCCATAAGTACAACGAAATAGTTGACGATTTAGCACGCGATGCCGCTGGCAGTAAAGATTTACTAGAAGATGTAGGCTATCAGCCTTAACGATTATTTTCTTGGTCGCACGTTTTGTAATGCTGCTTTGACGTTTGTCTAAGCCCTGCCCCTTTTACTGGTGCAAACTGCGGCCTTGCATGCCACTTAGGTTTTATTGGCGTAAGTGGCGCAACTCTTTTTCGTGCCACCAGCATATAAACACTGCCCATCGGTTTTAAATACTGTTTTGCAAAAGTCCGCCAAAACTCAAACCTTGATAGCCTATTACCTCTTGCCAGTGATGAATAAATAAAACGTTCGTCACTTACAATTTCAAAACCAAGTAAGTTTAGCCAATCTTTAACCCTCGCAGGGGTAAAAAAGCGCCCCGTCCATGGTAATTTCTGACCACTAAAAGGCAGCATTTGTGCAAGTCCGCACAAACTAAACGGATTAAATCCCGTAATTACTATATAGCCGCCCGGAATAAGTGTGCGATGTGCTTCTCGTAAAATGTGATGTGGGTCTGAATGATACTCTAAGCAGTGACTTAGTATGCAGGCATCAATACTGTGTTCGTAAAATGGCAATTCGTCTATGTCAGCCACTACGCCTGTATAAGGCCCAGGCTCTGCAACACACACTTGATGTTTAATCGTACTTATACTTGTGTTTAATTCACCACTTAAATTACCCAATTTAAGCATATGATAGCCAAACATACGCGGCAGCCATTGCTCCATTTTGCGTTCAATATCTTTGCGCAAATAATCCCCATGAGGAAACTGTTGCCACGACAGTGGTTTGGGTCCTTCTTGAAAACTAAGGGCTGGTTTCATTTTTTGAGCTCGTTATACTATGCGGTAAGTGTCACTTTATAGAGCAATTTACCATGGTGCAAGTCAAAGCAATTAAAGCCTTTTCTGATAATTACATTTGGTGTTTAACTACCGATAATAGTAACCAAGCATGGGTAGTCGATCCAGGCCAAGTACAGAGCGTATTAGCGTATCTAGCTGAGCACAAACTAACGCTTGGTGGTATTTTAATTACGCATCATCACTACGACCACACTGATGGCGTAGCTGCATTAGTTGACGCCTATCCAGATATATCGGTTTATGGCCCCGCAAATAGTCCATTTAAAGGCATCACTCACGCACTCACTGATGGTCAAAGCATCAGTGTCCTTAATATTAACTTTAATATTTTGGCAACTCCTGGGCACACGCTTGATCATATTTGCTATACAAATGATGAACTTGCTTTTACAGGCGATACATTGTTTAGCGGTGGATGTGGGCGCTTATTTGAAGGCACGCCAAAGCAAATGTGGGAATCGTTTAATAAACTAAGAGAGCTGCCTGCAAGCTGCAGTGTGTATTGCACGCACGAATACACGCAAGCTAATCTTGCCTTTGCCAAAGCGGTTGAACCACGTAACCCAGAACTCCTTGCGTACAGTAAAAAAGTAGATGAATTACGCAGTAATAACCAAATTTCCCTACCCACTTCTATTGGACAGGAGCTAAAAATAAATCCATTTATGCGTAGCGATTTGCCAACCATTACAGAGTTAGTGCCAGAAAAATTCATCTCGGTTACAAAAAACAATGAACCTTGGGGAAACTTTGCTAGTCTGAGACAGTTCAAAGACAATTTTTAATGCACAAACTAATACTTTAATATTTATTTTATTAGAATCATTAACTTAAGATATAGTGATGATTCTATTTCTGCGTTTTAAAAAGTCATTAAGTGGCAATGTTAACTCATAACAGGTAGTATTCGCCGAGTTTTTTACCCGATGTATTGGTATTTATGAATAAATCTCCCCTATTAGTAGCCTTGGCGTTAGCGCTAAGTGGTTGTCAAACTGTGACAACTCTAGACTCAGACTCTCAAGTCGCCACGCAAGCAAACCAACAACTCGAAGGCGCAAGTCCTAACGACATTAACAATGCATTGATGGTAAACGCACAATATCAGCAAGTTGACCCTGATGAGCAAGAAGCTCCCGTGTTTGATGATGTATGGGAGCGAATTCGCTACCAACTTTCTATCGAAATACCGCAAAACCGCCCTGTTGTTACTGAACGTAATTATTACGCTCGCCACCAAGCCTATTTAGATCGTATTTCTAAACGTGCAGAACCTTACTTACACTTTATAGTTGAAGAAGTAGAAAAGCGCGAAATGCCAATCGAAATTGCACTACTGCCTATTGTAGAAAGTGCATTTGACCCGTTTGGTTATTCTAATCGCAGCGCATCGGGCATTTGGCAGTTTATGCCTGCAACCGGTGAGCGATTCGATTTAAAACAAAACTGGTGGTACGACGGTCGTCGCGACATAGTGCAGTCGACTCGCGCAGCACTTGACTACTTATCGTATTTACATAAAACACTTGAAGGCGATTGGCTAAATGCGATTGCTGCTTACAACTCGGGTGAAGGGCGCTTGATGCGCGCTATTAAAAAGAATCGTAAAAAGCATTTACCTACCGATTTTTGGTCTCTTGATTTACCTAGCGAAACAACAGCCTACGTACCAAAGTTATTAGCACTTGCCGATTTATTAAAACGCTCAGATGATTTTAACGTTACATGGCAACCAGTAATTAATGCACAAGTGGTTGAAGTGGTTGATGTTGGATCTCAAATAGATTTAGCGCTTGCTGCTGATATGGCTGATATGACGCTTACTGAGCTATACAGATTAAACCCTGGTTTTAACCGCTGGGCAACTGATCCTAATGGCCCTCATTCTTTATTATTGCCTGTTGATAAAGCAGAGGAATTTAGCCAAAAACTAGCAAACACTGATGTTAAAAACAGATTACGCTGGCAGCGTTATATTGTGGCTCGAGGCGACAGCTTATCGGTAATTGCCAAAAAGTTTACAACAAGCTCAAGTGCAATCCGATCGCTTAATAAACTCAAATCAAATACGATTAAAGTAGGCCAAGAGTTATTAGTCCCGCTTACTGATGGCGCTATAAATAGCGAGCATTTACCAAAGCAGATGCGTTTAGCTGCTAATAAAGCAACTCGCACAAAGCTTTCGCACACAGTTAAAAGTGGCGACACGTTATGGGATATTAGCCGCGAATATGACGTCACTATGGATGAGTTGGCTAAATGGAATAAACTAAAGAAAAACTCTGTATTGCGCCTAAATCAAAAACTAACTGTGTATAAGTCAGCTAATAAACCACAAGCAACGGCAAGCACCAACCGTACTATTACATACAAAGTACGCCGTGGTGACTCACTTGCACGTATTGCGTCTAAGTTTAATCTAAGCGTTAACGAAATTATTAAGTGGAATAATTTAGCCGGTCAAAAATACTTACAACCTGGCCAAAAGCTAAAACTTAAAGTAGATGTCAGAAGTAGTTAATTTATAAAACTATATTAAAAGCAAAAAGGAGCGCATGCGCTTAATGCCGATCAGTTAAGAAAATGACAGGTTGACCGATCCAAACGATCATGCAAAATCCGTAGTTAGGAAACTAACTACGGATTTTTTTGTGAATATAGAACAAGCACTGCAAGCAACACT
>NZ_JADYXC010000049.1:0-5409 GCF_015864505.1 Pseudoalteromonas sp. SWYJ118
AGTGTTGCTTGCAGTGCTTGTTCTATATTCACAAAAAAATCCGTAGTTAGTTTCCTAACTACGGATTTTGCATGATCGTTTGGATCGGTCAACCTGTCATTTTCTTAACTGATCGGCATTAGACCTAAGGTCCCTTTTTGCATTTACACAATAAGCTTATTATTGTGCTGGTGCTTCTTCATTTTGAATTTCAAGTAATTCAACTTCAAATACAAGTGTTGAATTAGCTGGAATCTTACCTAAGTCGCGGTCGCCGTAAGCAAGTTCTGAAGGAATAGTGAACTTGTACTTAGAACCCACTGACATAAGTTGTAAACCTTCAGTCCAACCAGCAATTACGCGGTTAAGAGGGAAAGTTGTAGGTTCGTTACGTGCATATGAGCTATCAAACTCAGTACCGTCTAATAAAGTACCTTTGTAGTGTACTTTAACTACGTCTGTTGCTACTGGCTTTTCGCCATCGCCATCGCCTTCGCTAAGTACTTCATACTGCAGGCCAGACTCAGTTACTGTAACGCCTTCTTTTTTAGCGTTGTCAGCTAGGTATTTAACACCCGCTTCTTTGCTTTTTTCAGACTCTACTTTTGCTTTTTCTTCTTGCTTAGTACGTACTGATGTATCTAGTTCAGTTAATACTTCGCGAATTTTTTCTTCGTCAATTTTTGCATTACCAGCAAGTGCATCTTCAAAACCACGGATTAGAAGTGCTTGGTCTAGCTCAATACCAATTTCTGTTTTGTCTGCTAGGTCTTTATTTAAAAAGTTACCTACAGATGCACCAATACCGTATGCTTGTTGCTGTTCTACAGTGTCTAATTTAACTTCAGCTTGTTCTTTTTTTGCTTCTTGATTACAAGCTGTAAGCGCTAAAACTGACGCTGCAATCAATGACAATCTAATCGTCTTTTTCATTTTAAATCTCCGACACACTTTGCAGTTGTCATTTTAATGTATTATTACTAGTTAAAGATTAACGGCCCACATGATAGGCTGCTTGTTTAATGACTAAATTCCACATTGTTAGCTAAACTAAAAACATATCCAGTGATTAGACAAACAACCTAGGCATTTAACGCGTCCTAGTCTAACCTCTCAGTCACTAAGAGTTAAGGGGAAATACCTGTAATATGTCGATATTTCGTACTTTTTTAATCGTATTTAGCTGTTTTTTAGCCATCGCCTGTACCGATAAAAAGCAACACGCTGTAGCAAGTTACGAACATGCTGCACAAGGTGCGTTTTCATCAACACTTTCAAACGATGGTAAATACAGTTTGATCTCCTCTATCAACCATGGGGTCGCCCTGTGGGATAATCAACAGCAGGTACTAAAATACCAATGGTTTCAGCAGCAAGCTCAAGACAGTTTGGTATACGCCGTTGCTATTGCTTTTGATAACAGCGTGGCTGTTACCGCCGAAAAAACCACGTTTGCTGTGTGGGATATAGCCACAGGCAAAAATAAAGGTTATTACAAAATACAAAAAGCCAGTATTCGCGATATTGCTATTAGCAATCAAGGCCGTAGTGTTTTATACGGCCGTAGCGACGGCGTTGTCGTATTTGTAAACCTAGAAACCGGACGTCGTATTGAGTTTTTAGGTCATCAAGATAAAGTTAACACCGTTGACCTATCACCTAACGGACGCTACGCCTTAAGTGGCTCTAACGATTATGTTGCTTACTTTTGGGATACACGTACAGGGCAAGTAATTCATCGTTTTAATCACCCAACGCGTGTTACCCAAGTGACGCTCGATCCACAGGGTCGCTATGCGTTTACGGCCGACAGTATGGCACAAGCAAATGTATGGAAGCTGACTACAGGTGATCTTGTGAGTAAACTGAAGTATATTGCGCGTCAGAAAATTTTTACTGCTGTGCGTTTTAACGAACAAGGCACTTTGCTTGCAACCGGCTCGCCAAATAAGCGCGTAGATTTGTGGCAAATACCAAGCGGTGAAAAGATTCAAACTTGGCAGGTTACCCCGCGCGAAGGCAGTAAGCCTAAATCGGCGGTGGTGCTAGATGTGACATTTACAGATAACGGTAAGTCGTTGTTAACCGAAAGCTCCAGCGGTATCGCAGAGCGATTTATTATACGAGAGAATAATGAACACAATTGAACATCGCTTAATGGAACTTGAAGCCAAAGTGGCTTTTCAAGACGAAACGATTGAAGTCTTAAATGATGAAATAAAAGTGCACCAGCAACTGTTAGCAAAAATGAAACGCCAAACTGAGCTGCTAGCAGAGAAGATTAAAGAGTCGCAGTCATCATCGTCTATGATGTCTGAAGCACCTGAGCCGCCTCCACCGCATTACTAAAACCGGTAAAAATTAGGCAATAAAAAACCGGGTTAGTCGCCCGGTTTAAATACACCAATTACTTGTTCAAATTGGCGAGTAGACGCCTGAACAGCGTTATCGGGTTGCGCCATTTTATGACCACACTCAACACACTCTACTTTTTCAACATCATGTTCTCTGTATAGCATCATAGTATCCATGGCTTTGCAGTCAGGGCACGATGCACCAGCAATAAATCGCTTCTTTTGTCTCACAACATTTTTCCTGTGGTTTGAACTGCCGCTATTTTATCGTATAACTTCACTTGTTGATACGCTTGATAAGAGCATTAAGTTCTATGTTATGATAGCGCCAACTTAACAAGGGCACAGCAAAGTAACGCATTCATGATCCAAATCTCAGAAATAGAACTACTTCGTGGCGGTAAAGCCTTATTAAAAAACGCATCAGCTACGTTATTCCCAGAGCACAAAGTAGGCCTTGTTGGCGCTAATGGCTGCGGAAAATCAACGTTATTTGGTTTACTAAAATCAGAACTGCAATTAGATGCCGGTAACTGCAGCATTCCAAAAGATTGGTCTATTGCCTCTGTTAAGCAAGAGACACCTGCACTTGAAATAAGCGCGATTGATTATGTACTTCAAGGCCACCCAGAATACTACGCAATGCGCATAGCACTGCGTGAGGCCGAGAAAAACAACGATGGCGACACACAAGCCAAAGTACATATTCAGCTTGAAAACATTAAAGGCTACAGCATTGAATCAACCGCCGGTGAGCTATTACACGGCTTAGGCTTTGCCAATAACCTTATAGAAAACCCTGTCAGCTCATTTTCGGGTGGTTGGCGTATGCGTTTAAACCTTGCCCAAGCATTAATACGCGACGCCGATTTACTACTTCTTGATGAGCCAACAAATCACCTTGATTTAGATGCCGTTTATTGGCTTGAGCGTTTTTTACGTGCTTATACCGGCACCCTTGTACTTATATCACATGACCGTGAGTTTTTAGATGCGGTGGTTGATCAAATTTGGCACGTAGATAAGCAGCTTATTAACGTGTACAAAGGTAACTACTCGCAGTTTGAACGCCAAAAAGCAGAGCGCTTGCTACAACAACAAGCGATGTTTGATAAGCAACAAGATCAAATTGCGCACCTTGAGCAGTTTATAACGCGCTTTAAAGCAAAAGCCAGTAAAGCTAAACAAGCACAAAGCCGTGTAAAAGCACTTGAACGCATGGAAAAACTAGCGCCAGCACATGCCGACTCGCCATTTAACTTTGAGTTTGCAGAGCCAAAAGCATTACCAAACCCACTAATGACAATAGATAAAGCCAAAGCGGGTTATGGTGACGTCACTATTTTAAATAATATAGAGCTAAACCTTGTACCAGGTAGCCGAATTGCTTTACTTGGTCGAAATGGCGCGGGTAAATCAACGTTAATTAAACTGCTTTCTGGTGATTTAGAGCCGCAAGCGGGCGAAGTTATTCAGCACCATGGATTAAATATTGGTTATTTTGCGCAGCATCAGCTTGAATCTCTTGATTTAAAAGCCAGTGCAATAACGCACATACAACGACTAGACCCAAAAGCCACTGAACAATCACTACGTGACTTTTTAGGCGGCTTTGCCTTCATTGGCGATAAAGCGCTTGAGCCTGTAGCCCCATTTTCGGGCGGCGAAAAAGCACGTTTAGTACTTGCCATGTTGGTATATCAAAAACCAAACTTATTACTACTCGATGAGCCAACTAACCACCTTGATTTAGAAATGCGCCATGCACTTGTTATGGCACTACAAGGTTTTGAAGGCGCTATGGTTACCGTATCGCACGATCGCCATATGCTTAAAAATACCGCCGATGAGTTTTACTTAGTAGATGACGGCAAAGTAACCCAGTTTGGTTACGACCTAGATGCATATTACCAATGGCTACTTAATGCGAATAAAGAAGCGATTAAAGCGCAGCAAACCGACGAGCCTAAAGCAAACCCAGGTGTTAATCGTAAGGAGCAAAAGCGCTTAGAGGCTGAGTTTAGAAAAGCCATTCAGCCACTTAAAAAGCAAATTGAAAAGCTTGAAAAGCAACTCGATAAATTCACCGCTGAATTAAGTGAAGTTGAAGTGACCTTAGGTGATAACGAACTGTACAACGACGACAACAAAACCAAGCTTAAAGAGTTATTAGCCAAGCAAGCAACCCTTACGCCAAAACTTAACGACGTTGAAGAAGAGCTTCTTATGGCACTTGAAGAAATGGAAGAAAAAGAACAGGCATTCACCGATGAACTTGCTCAATAGCGACCATTTTTGGCAGTTTGCGTGCACTTTGTACGCAAAGCCTGAGCAACAAACAACCTTGCTGGCACTACAAAACCAGCAAGGAAAAAACGTTAATTTATGCTTATTGCTACTTTATTTAGATTCATTAAATTTAAGTATTAATACCCAACAGCTAAATGAGTTAACGCAAGTAGTTAGTGAATTTGATACTTATGCATTACAGCCTCTGCGCGCTGCTCGTAGCTATTTAAAAGCTAACCAGAATACGATAAGTGATTACGCCACAATACGCGCAGAGTTACTAAGCACTGAGCTAAAGCTTGAAAAACAACAGCAACATATGTTGATTGAAGCAGTAAATGAGTTTGAATTAATCGAGCATGCAGAACCAAACAATATTGAGCTGTATATGAAAGCCACTTAGGCTGCGACTTTTTATACCCTCCTCCACTGCTCATTCTATTTTCTTTGTGCAAAAAACCTTTAAGTAAATAATTCACAAAGAGGTTAAGAGGCGCTTCGCTTTTAGAGGAAAACAAACTAGATTACTTAGATAAAAATATAAATATTGAGCGGTTGTTTAGCTCAGCATTTTATTACCCTGCCCTAATTTTCTTCTCTTTTTCTTCTTTTTGCGCAAAGACCTTTAAGTAATTTACTCACAAAGAGGTTAAGAGGCGCTTCGCTTTCGGAGTTTTTCAAGTTAGTTGTCGCATCAAATTAAATTTTATGCCGCCCGCATTGCTTCTTTTTTCTCTGGATTTAAATTTACTTCATTGATCATCGTCCAATCTCGAGACTTTCCTGA